>NZ_JAMYXC010000065.1 GCF_024159025.1 Limimaricola litoreus | reverse complement strand
CGCGATGCTGCCCGCCACCGCCGTGCCCTCTCTGCTGGCCCCGATCTTTTGGTGCTGCGGCTGCTGGCCGAGGGTGGCCACGCGATGCGGCCCGGATGCGCGGCGCGCGCGCCGACAGCTTCTGCGCGCTGCGCCACGGGCGCGGCATCGAGGAGGTGCTGGCCCATCTGCGCCGGATGGGCGGTCTTGCCGCGCCGGCTCTGGCTCCACGCGTCGCGGCAGGGTAACGAGAGGGCGGCAGCGACGGAGCCCCCTTGGCCTATCTCGACAACATCCGCACCTTCGTGAGGGTCTATGAACTGGGCTCGATGTCCGCCGCCGGGCGCGACATGCGAATTTCGGCCGCCGTCGCCTCGGCGCGGATCGGCCAGCTCGAGACGCATCTGGGCGTGCGCCTGTTCCAGCGCACCACGCGAAGCCTCTCTCCCACCGAACAGGGGCGCAGCTTCTACGAGGGCGCGCGCGAGGTGCTCGAAAAGGTCGAGGAAGCCGAGGCGCGGGTCTCAGAGATCACCGAGACTCCGCGCGGCACGATCCATGTCGCCGCCCCGCTCGGGGTGGGGCGGCGGCTGATCGCGCCGCAGCTGCCCGGCTTTGCGCAGGCCTATCCCAAGGTCGATCTCAGGCTGCGGCTGTCGGACCGCCGGATCGACCTCGCCGCCGAGGCGATCGACCTGCGGTTCTTCCTCGGCCACCCCGCCGACAGCGATCTCACCATAAGGCAGATTGCCAGCTGCGCCCGCGTGCTCTGCGCCGCCCCCGACTATGTCGCGCGCCACGGCGCGCCGCGCGACGGTGCGGCGCTGGTCTCGGGCGGACACGCCTGCCTCAACCTGCGCTTTCCCGGCGCGACCGAGTTTCGCTGGACCCTGCAGACGCCCGAGGGGCCGCGCCCCTACCCCGTTTCCGGGCGGCTTGAATGCGACGATGGCGACGTGCTGACGGCTTGGGCGCTCGACGGGGCGGGGATCGCCCTGAAGCCAGTCTTCGAGATCGCCGATCATCTGGCTGCGGGGCGGCTCGTCACATTGTGCCATGACACCCCGCCCCTGCCGGTGCAGATGGCCTGCCTCTACACCCACCGGCGGCTGCAGGACCCCAAGATCCGCATCTTCATGGACCATGTCTGCGGCCGCGTGGCCTCTGCGGTCACGCAGGCCGAAGCGCAGGCCACGCCCCTCCGGTCGGCAGATATCTGCTGATCGGGCTCCTGTCGGGGAACCGTTTCTGATCCCGTCACGCGACTCGGGTATATCGGAAGCGAGAGCCAAAGGAGATCGCCCTTGTTCGCAGCCGCCCAGCCCATCGAGGCCCCCGAACGTTCCGTCAGCCAGGCCGAAACCGGCCCCCTCGTGCGCACGACCGTCCTGCTGGCCCGCGTCTGGGAGCTGCGCGATGCGCAGATGGTGGCGATCCTGGGCGGCATGCAGCCCGAAAGCTGGCGGCGCTGGTGTGCGGGCCGGGTCGAGATCGTAGATCGTGAGCGGCTGCGCCGCATGGCGCTCTTGCGCGACATCCATGTCGCCACCCGCGCCGAGGCCGCCGCGCTGGGCGCCGCCGACTGGATCCGCGCGCGCCAGCCCCGGCTGGGCCGGCGCAGCCCGCTGGAGCTGATGGCCTCGGGGCGGATCGCGGATCTCATCCGGCTGCGCGACGCCTACGCCCCCCTCGCCGCCTGAGGGGTCAGGCCTGACCGGCAGATAGCGCCCGGTTGACAGCCCCGCGCCGGCGGGTAGGAGGGCGCCTTTCGCCCTTCCCGCCGGAGTCCGTTCCCCATGGATCTGCCCATCGCCCAGCTGCTCGTGGCGCTCGACGTCATCGCCGCCATCTCCTTTGCCGCCACCGGCGCGCTGGTCGCCTCGCGCAAGGAGCTCGACATCCTCGGCTTCGTCTGGTTCGGGGTGATCACCGGCGTCGGCGGCGGCACGCTGCGCGACCTGCTGCTCGGCCTGCCGGTGTTCTGGGTCGAGGAGCCCGCCACGGTGCTGGTCTGCCTCGCTACAGCGATCGCGGTGCATTTCGCGGCCCATCTGATCGAATACCGCTACCGCTACATCCTGTGGCTCGATGCCTTCGGCATGGCGCTGGTCAGCGTCGTCGGCACGCTCAAGGCGCTCGATGCGGGCGCGGGCGTCACCGTGGCCATCGCGATGGGCGTGGTCACCGCCAATGTCGGCGGCATCATCCGCGACACGTTGGGCCAGGAGCCCTCGGTCATCCTGCGCCGCGAGATCTATGTCGCCGCCTCGATGCTGGGGGCCGCGGCCTGCGCCGCGCTGGTGGGGATCGGCGCGGATCGCGAGGCCGCGGCGCTGGCGGGCTTCGGCGCCGCCTTTACCTTGCGGATACTGGCGCTGTGGCGCGGCTGGTCGATGCCGGCCTACCGCTCGCGCCCCGGGCGCAAGAACCCGCCCACCGGTTTCGAAACCAGGCCGTGACGTGAAAAGGGGGGCCATCGGCTCCCCTTTCCTCATCGCGTGTCGCAAAGCGGTCAGCCAAGCGGCCGGGTCCGGGCCGGGCTGGCCCAAGCGGCGGGATCGATGTCGAGATCCTTGTAGTCCGAGATCTCCAGCACCGGCTCCACCGCGCCCGCGCGCAGCTGGCGGCGGTAATCGGCCAGAAGCCGCAGCCCCACCGGGAACAGCATCGCCAGCGCCAGCAGGTTCACCAGCGCCAGAAGCCCCATCAGCGGATCCGAGAAGAAGAACACCTCCGTCGCCCCCGGCGCCGCCGCGCCAAGGAACACCACCGCCGGCACCGCGATGCGCAGCGCCACGCGCGCGATGGTCGTGTCCGACAGCACCGACAGCGCGGTCTCGCCGAGGTAGTAGTTGTAGATGATCGAGCTGAAGGCAAAGAGCAGCACCGCCCCGGTCAGGAAATACTGCGACCATGCCCCGAGGTGATCGACGAGGCTCTGCTGGGTGAGCGCCACGCCGTCCACATCGCTCGCGCCGGGCACGTAGACGTCGCCCAGAAGGATGATGAGCGCGGTGCAGGTGCAGATGATGATGGTGTCGATGAAGACCGAGAGCGACTGCACAATGCCCTGGCTGATCGGATGCGGCACCGCCGCCGCCGCCGCCACGTTGGGCGCCGAGCCGAGGCCGGCCTCGTTCGAGAACAGACCGCGCCGCATGCCCTGCGCCACCGCCGCGCCGACGCCGCCGCCGACCGCTTCCTCGAGGCCCACCGCGTTGGCGACGATGGTCCACAGCGCCGCGGGCACGTCGGTGATGTTGAGCACGATCACCGCCAGCGCCAGCACGATGTAGCCCAGCGCCATGACCGGGATCACCACGTCCGAGACCTTGGCAATGCGGCGGATGCCGCCGAAGACGATGACCATGGTCACGAGGGCGAGACCGGCACCGACCCAGATCGGGTCGAGCCCGAGGCTGTCATTCGCGGCGACCGCCACGGTGTTGCCCTGGAAGGCTGAGAAGCCCAGGCCGAAGGAGGCCAGCAGGCAGGCGGCATAGAGCATCGCCAGCCAGGTGAAGCGCTTGCCCAGCCCGTGGATGATGTATTGCGCCGGCCCGCCGCGGAAGGTGCCATCGGGCTCGCCCCGCTTGTAGAGCTGCGCCAGGGCGCATTCGAACAGCGACGTCGCCATGCCGATCAGCGCCACGACCCACATCCAGAACACGGCCCCCGGCCCCCCGAGCGTGATCGCCACCGCGACGCCCGCGATGTTGCCGCCGCCGACCCGGCCGCCGATCGAAACCAGCAGCGCCTCGCGCGAGGAGACGCCGCCGTCGCGGTTGCCGCCATCCGACAGCACGCCCCACATGCGCCCGAAGAAGCGCAGCTGCACGAAGCCCGACATCAGGGTGAAGGCCCCGCCGAGCACGACCAGGAACGGGATGAGCGCCCATCCCCAGGTCGCGTCGCCGATCCAGCCGAATAAGGTCTGCAATTGTGTCATATGGTCCTGTCTCCCCTAACGCGCGCAGTATCCAAGGTGCGGCTCTGTGGCGTGTTTGCGCAAGCGGCGCAACGCATTGTTCACGATAACCGCGTCAGAGAAGCACCAGCACCACGGAGCCCGCGTAGAGCCCGAGCACCAGAACGCTCTCGAATCCGATCGTCGCAGGCCCGGCCTTCTGCCGCCGCAACATGCCCAGGAGCAGCACCCCCGTCATCAGCATGGCGATGAGCGCGGTCGTGCGGTCCCCGGGCGTGATCGCGGCGTAGATCGAGCCCTCGTCGAAGAAATCCGCCGCCGAAAGGAACATCACCTCGAAGGCATTGCCGCCAATGATGTCACCGACGGCAAGGCTGACCGCGCCGATCCGCACCGCCGCGATGGCGGTGACCAGCTCGGGCAGCGAATTGGCGACCCCGGCAAAGATCGTGCCGACCGCGCTCTCGCCCATGCCGGTGATCTCGACGAGCGCGAGGCTCGCCTCGCCGATCACCCAGCCCGCCACCGCCGTCACCCCGGCATAGAGCGCAAAGCGCAGCCACAGCCCGCTGTCGGAGGTGCCGCCCTCGCGGTCGGGCTCGGAGACCTCCTCGCGCGTCTCCTCGGTCTGGACCGGGTGCCACATCGGCTCGTCGTGGATCTGGCTCAGCAGATGCAGGCCGAAGGCGTAGCCCACCGGGATCAGCAGGGAGGCGGGGTGCACGCCCCAGATGGTAATCTGCGGCTCGGAGGCGGCGATGAGCGGGATCGACAGCAGCACCACCATCAGCACGCCCTGCGCGAGGCCGGTGACCGAGGCGGCGGCATGTTCGAGATTGGCGCGGCGGTAGAACAGGTCGGCCACGGCAATGAAGGCGGTCTGCGCCGTCAGCCCGCCCAGCGCGTTGCCGACGGCGAGGCCGGAGGCCCCCTGGGCCGCGGTCGAGATCGAGGTGATGGCGCCGGGCAGCGAGGTCGCCGCGCCGACGAAGAGCGCGCCCGCGACGACCTCTCCCATGCCGGTGCGGTCGGCCAGCGCGTCGGCCACATGCGCCAGCCGCACCCCGGCCAGCGCGATGGCCGCCGCCGCCATCGCAAAGATGCCGGCGACGGCCCAGAGCGAAAGCCCGGCGAGATCCATCTAGGGTGCGGTCTTGGCCGTCATTGCGCGACCGTGAACTCGCGGCCTTCGAACAGCGCGCAGGAGCCGTCGCTGTCAACGATGGCGAAACCATTCTCGGCCTCGGTGATGTCGCAGCGCATCGGGAAAATCGCCGAACCGGTGTCGCCCTGCGCCTCATCGAGCGTCAGCACGCCGTTCGCGACGCTGTAGACCCCGTTGACGCGGCCCAGCTGGTCGCTGCCGGCCATGCTGAAGCGCCCGTCTTCGGCGAATTTCACCGCGATCGGGCCGAGCCGGTAGAGACCGGGCTCGATGGCCGCCGCAGGGACCGCGGTCTCGGTGGCATCGCTGTTGGCCGGCGCGGCGGCGGGGCCTGCGGGCGCGTCCTCGGGGCCATCGGGCGCATTTTCAGCGGGCACCGCCGTTTCCTCGGTTTCGGCCGGGGCGACTTCCGGCTCAGTCGGGGTAGCCTCGGTTTCGACCGGGGCGGCAACAGCCTCTTCCTCCTGCGGCAGATCCGTGACCTGCGGACGCGCGGGCGCCTCGGCTTCGGTGGCGCGCGGCACGATGGGCGCGGGCGTGCCGGTCTCACTGGCCGAAGTCGCCTCTTCCTGGGTCCCGGCCTCGATTTCGGCCTCGGTCCCGGCCTCGGCTTCGGCGGGCAGTTCGGTGATCATCGGACGCGCGCTCCGGGGCGCGGCCGCGGTCGAGGTGCCACCGCGCGTCGTGACGCTGGCGATCCGGTTCTCGACCTGTGCCAGTTCCTCGGCCCGCATGGCGAGGTTCTGCGCCAGCCGTGCGACCTCTTCCTGCAAGAGCTGCTGCTGATCGCGCGCGGCCTCGACCTCGCCGCTCAGCGCCTCGTGCTCCTCGGACAGCCGCGCCACCTCGGTCTGCAGCCCGTCGCGGCGCTCGGTGAGCTCGGCGATCCGGGCCTCCGCCTCGGAGACCTGCTGGCCGAGCGTGTCGTTCTGCGCGCGCAGGTCGCCCAGCCTGGTCTCGGCCTGGGAGACCTGTTCGGTCAGCTCGGCGGCCTCGGTGCTCAGCGTCGCGAGAAGCTGGCGCAGCTCGGCCTCTTCGTTGCGGGCCTGTTCGAGCCGGTCGGTGACATCGCGCAGCTCGGCCATCGCCGTTTCGGAGTTTTCCAGCGCATCGGCGCGGCGGGTCTCGATGCTGTCGAGCTCCGAGCGCAGCGGCGCGAGGCGCTCCTCAAGAGTCTGTGTTTGTGCCTGCACCTGACCGAGGTCGGCCTCGGCGCTGGCGATCTGGCCCGAAAGCTCCTGCAGCCGTGCTTCGGCGGGGGCGATCTCGGCCTCGATCGTGGCACGGCGGTTCTCGAGCTCCTGCTCCTCGACCCTGAGCTGGTCAAGCTCGCCGCGCAGCGCCTCGATGCTGCCCATGGTCTCGGTCTGCACCGCCACCTGGTCTTCGAGTTCTACCACGCGAAGCTGCGTCTCCTCCAGATCGCCGCCGATCGAGGAGCGGGCGATGAGCAGCCACAACACCAGGATCCAGCCGATCACCGCGGCGGCCACCGCGATCCAGAACTTAGACGAGTTGGGCCGCTTGGCGGGCTCGGCTGTATCGGTCATGTCGTGAAATCTCCCCTCGCGGCACGGGGCGCGTGCCTCATTCTTGTCGCGATGGGCCAACCGGGGCAAGCGCGCAGGGTTCCGCCGGGTGAGCGAAAAATCCTCGGGCGGGCGGTCAACCCGGCGGCCAGATCCGCGCGACCGCCTCGCGCTGCTCGCGCAGCGGATGCACGACGGCAGGGGTTTCAAGCGGCAGGACGGCCCCGTTCGGCCCATAGCCCAGCGCCGCCATCGGCGCGCTCGCCTCCTCCGGCAGCGGCATCCGCTCGCGCAGGTCGTAATCGAGATTGCCATTGCGCACCGGCTCGGGCGCCCGGCCTTCCCCCGGCCGCGCGCAGAACGCCGCAAGGGCCTGCCGCGCCGCCCCCGGGTGTGCCACGAGATCCTCGTAGCGCAGGATCAGCCGCGCGTGCAGTCGCGTGGCATCCGCCAGCGCCAGGGCGTGAGCCCGCCCCCAATGCGCCACCAGATCCGCCTCGGTCAGGTCGCTCCATTTCTCGGTCGCCCGCGCCACCGCGACCGGGTGACGGGTGACGATCACGAATTGCGAGAGGGGAAAGAGCTGCTGATAGAGCCGGCTGCGCAGTAGGTTCACCGGCGATTTCTCGGCCCGCCACGGCGTATCGGGAAACCACGGCGTCCAATCGGCCTCCAGCCGGTCGCGCACCTCGCGCTGGTCGAAACGCCCGCCCTCGACAAGGTGCTGCGCGGGATCATGGGCAAAGCGCCCCGGCGCCCCGGCCAGCGCGTCATGCGGAATCGCGCCCTGCAGGTAGACCCCCTCGTTCTCCGGCACCGGCGCGTCCGTTATCGTACCAATCCCCTCGATCGAGCCCGCGATCCGCGCGGCGAGAGAGGTGCCCGACCGGTGCAACCCCCCAATGAACAGGTAACGATGACGCATGGTTCGACCCCTTGTCTGGCGCGCTCGGCAGGCAGCTAGGGCGGGCGCGCCCGAAGTCCGTATCTGTACGTCACGGAACAAGCGGGGAACCGGAGGGTGCGACCCGGCATTGGGCCGCCGAAACCCAGAGTTTGGCGAAAGTTTCTCCGATGTACGTGATGCAGATCGCGCTCGGCGGCTGCCTCAAGGCGCCGCCCATCCCCTATGGGCTGACCGATGATACCGGCGGTCACATCGCCTATGTGTTGGCAGCCACGCGGGCGCTCGAGGCGCGGTCCGACATCGAACGGGTCGAGGTCGTCACCCGACGCTTCGACCGCCCCGATCTAGGCATGAACTACGCCCAGCGCCACGAGCGGCTGGGGCCGAAATCCGCGATTCTGCGGATCGACGACGGCTCTGCGGATTATCTCTCCAAGGAGGCGCTGGAGGCGCGGCTGGACGCCTTCACTGAAGCTTTCCTGCGCCATCTCGACGCCCTGCCGCGCAAGCCCGACGCGATCCACGCCCATTTCGCCGATGCCGCACATGTCGCTCTCGCCGCGCGCGAGCGGTTCGGCATCCCCGTGCTCTACACGCCCCATTCGCTCGGCCTCGACAAGGCGCAGGCCATGGCGAGCGCCTCCAGCGCCTCCAGCGCCGCCGCATCGGGCATGGAGCGCCGCATCGCCGCCGAAACCCGCGCCATCACGGGGGCCTGCGCCACCGTCGTCTCCTCGCGCGAGGAGGCCGAGCGGCAGGTCTGTGCCTACCCGGGCGCGGATCCGGCCCGCGTTCATTGCATTTCCCCCGGCGCCACCCTGCCTGCCGCCCCCGACCGGGCAGCGGCCCGTGCGCTCATCGCGCCGTGGCTCAAGGACGCGGACAAGCCGATGATCCTCGCCGTGGCGCGCCCCGTCGAGAAGAAGAACCTCGCCGGGCTGGTCGAGGCTTATGCCAATGCGCCCGGCCTGCGCGAGCGCGCCAATCTCGTGATCCTCGCCGGTCTGCGCGGCCCCACCCGGCAGGGCAGCGACGAGCAGCGCCGCGTGATCGCCGGGATCGAGGCGGCGCTGCGCCATCACAAGCTCGAAGGTCGGGTGGCCCTGCCGCCCGAGCATGACGCCGCGACCCTGACCGGGCTCTACGCCCTAGCCGCCGAAGGCCACGGCGTCTTTGCCAACCCGGCGCTGACCGAGCCCTTCGGCCTGACCATCCTCGAGGCCGCCGCCTCCGGCCTGCCCGTGGTGGCGACCTGCCGGGGCGGGCCGTCGGACATCGTCGCGCGCATCGGCCATGGCCTGTTGGCCGAGCCGACCGATCCGCAAGTCTTCGGGGCGGCGCTGTCGCGGCTGCTCACCGAGGCCGATCTGCACACGCGCTGCCGCGCCGCGGCCCAAGGGCATGACGAGGCCTATTCCTGGGACGGCTGGGCCGCGCGGGTGGCGCAGCTCATGGCTCGCCTCGCCCGCCCATGCCCCCTCGCCGCGCCATCGCGCATTCTCGCGAGCGACATCGACAACACGCTGACCGGCGATTCCGCGGCATTGCCCGAATTCGCCCGTTGGCGCGCCGGGGGTCATGCGCTCTTCGCCGTGGCGACGGGGCGCAGCATCACCGAGGCGCGGCGTATCCTCGCGGAATGGGAGATCGACGAGCCTGATGCCTTCATTACCTCCGTGGGCTCCGAGATCTATCGGCGCGACGCCCAAGGACGGTTCGGCTTCGACGCGAGCTGGGCCCGCGAGATCGAGAGCGACTGGCACCGCGAGGCAATCCGCGCCACGCTTGACAGCCCCTCGATCCGGCCCCAGCCGCCGATCGAGCAGCGGCCATGGAAGCTGAGCTACTTCGGCGATGCGCGACAGGCGATGCGCATCCGCAACCGGCTCGACATGGCGGGCCTCGCGGCGCGGGTCATCGCCTCGCACGGGCGGCTGATCGACGTGCTGCCGGTGCGCGCGGGCAAGGGTGCCGCCATCGCGCATCTGGCCAAGGCCTATGGGCTGACGCTGGAGCACTGCGTCGCGGCGGGCGATTCGGGCAATGACGAATGCATGCTGCGCGCCGCCGGGCGGGCCATCGTCGTCGGCAATGCCGATGCCGATCTGGCGCGCCTGCCGCAGCGCCCCGGCCTCTACCGCAGCCGCGAGTCCCATGCCGCGGGGCTGCTCGACGGGCTGGCCTGGGCCGGGCTGCACGAGCGAGCGGAGGCTCCGGCATGGCGGATGGCGGCGGAATGAGACCGATCGGCTACTTTGTCCACCACCAGGGCCGCGGCCATGCGGAACGCTGCGCGGCGCTCGCCCATGCGCTGCCGCCCGAGCGGCCGCTGGTGATCTTCTGCGCGCGCGACGACATCTTTCCGCCCCTGCCCGCCCAGGCGCGGATCGTCACCATCCCTTCGCTGTTTCAGGCCACGGGGGCGGAGGCGCCGGGGCTGGCCGATCTCGACACGCCCGACACGCTGCATTGCGCGCCCGTGGGCTGGCCCGGCATCCGCGAGGCAATGGGCACCATCGCCAGCTGGTTCCGCGAGGCCGACCCGGCGCTGATGATCTGCGACGTCTCGGCCGAGATCGCGCAGCTCGCGCGGATCTGCTCGGTCCCGCATGTGAAGGTGGTCCAGCACGGCGACCGCAGCGATCCGGGGCATGTGGCCGCCTATCGCGGCGCGCTTGGCCTTCTGGCGCCCTGCCATGCCGAACTGGCGCAGCCGGACTGGCCCGACTGGATGACCGCCAAGACGCATTTCGCGGGCGGCCTCGGCATCGCGCCGATGCCGAATCGCGCCGAGGCGCGCGCGCGGCTCGGGCATGGCCCGGAGGAGAAGATCGCCCTCGTCGTCTCGGGCGGCGGCGGCTCGGGCTTCGCGCAGGCCCCCATCGGGGTGGGCGCGCGCGCGCTGTCGGACTGGCGCTGGCACACGATCGGCCATGTCGAGCGCGACTGGCACGCCACCGAGCCAGGCAACCTCACCCATCACGGCTGGGTCGATGACGCGGCCGACCGGATCGCCGCCGCCGATCTGGTGATCGCCTCGACCGGCAATACCACCTGCCACCAGGTGATGGCCGCGGGCGTGCCATGGATCGCCGTGCCGGAATGGCGCTATTTCGACGAGCAGCACGAAAAGGCCCGCGCGCTCGATGCGGCGGGCATCGCCCATGTCGCGCCGCACCTGCCCTCCTCGGCCCATGCCTGGCGCGCGGCGCTCGACGCGGCGCTGGCCCGGCACGACGCCGGGCGCATGCGCGCCCTCGTCGATGCCGATGCGGCCACAGCCACCGCCCACTGGCTCGAAGAGCTGATTCACCGCGCCTGGGGGGCCGAGGCCCCGCTCGCACTCGTTGCCGAATGACACATCGGAGATCCCGGATGACCGCTTCCGTCCTGACCATCGCCCGCGGGCGCGCCGCCCATCTTGCCAATCTCGTGCGCGGCCTCGCCCGCCAGACCGAGCTGCCCTCCGAGCTGGTGATCGTGCGGATGCAGCCCGAGGCCTATGACCTGCCCGAGGCCCCCTTTCCGGTGCGGCAGGTCGAGCTGATCCGCGACAGCCTGCCTTTGGCCGAGGCGCGCAACCTCGCGGTGCGCGAGGCCAAGGGTGACGAGCTTTTGTTCCTCGACGTGGACTGCATCCCCGCCCCCGATTTCGTCGCCGACTACCGCCGTCACCTCGCCGCTTTCGACGGGCTGGTGATGGGCGAGGTCATGTATCTGCCCGACGGGGTGAACCGCGAAGGCTGGGACTATACCGATTTCGAGGCGGTGGCCGAGCGCCATTCCGACCGGCAGGGCCCGCCGCCCGAAGGCGTGCGCGACTGCAACGACTACCGCTGCTTCTGGTCGCTCAACTTCGCGATCCGCCGCGCCGATTTCCAGCGCGTGCGCGGCTTCGACGAGCGGTTTCACGGCTATGGCGGCGAGGACACCGATTTCGGCCGCGTGCTCGACAAGGCCGGGGTGAAGATCGGTTGGGCCAAGGGGGCGCGGGCCTATCACCAGTATCACCCGCACCACATGCCGCCCGTCCATCACCTAGAAAGCGTCGTGCGCAATGCCGAGCTGTTTCGCGAAAAATGGGGGCATCGCACCATGGGCCACTGGCTGCACGCCTTTGCCCTGATGGGGCTGATCGCGCATGACGAGGACGAAATCCGCATCCTGCGCGCACCCTCCGAGGCGGATCTGGAGCTGACGCGGCACCAGAGCCACCGTCCCTATTGCAACTCGGCCGAGGTGATCCGCGAGATCGAACGCCGCCGCGCCGGCGCGATTGCCGCGCAGTAGCGCTCAGGCCCCGGCGGGAGCGACCTCCGGGGCCAGCCGCAGCTCGTGCGGCGCGTAGGCGATGTCGGGCCAACCCGTGTCGCGCGCCGCGATCGCCTCGTCGTAAAGCGCCTCGTAGCCATCGACCATCGCCCGGATCGAGAAACGCTTTGCCACCCTGTTTCGCGCCGCTTCACGTGGCAGCGCCATTGCCTCCCGTAGCGCGCGTGCGAGGGCATGGGCGTCATGGGGCGGCGCATAGGCACCGCAGTCGCCGATCACCTCGCGCACCGCTCCCATCTCAATCGCCGCGACCGGCAAGCCGCAGGCCATGGCTTCGATCGCGGCAAGGCCAAAAGGCTCGTCCCACAGCGGCGTGAAGAGGAGCGCCGAGGCCCGGCCGAAGGCGGCGGCGAGATCGGCGCCCGCGAGATGCCCGCCATAACGGATGTCGCCGCCCAGATGCGGCTTCACCTCATCCTCGAAATAATCACGGTGCTCGACCACCCCGTAGAGCGTCAGCGGCACACCGGCGATCCGTGCCGCCTGCGCCGCGAGATGCGCGCCCTTGGTCGGGGTGATCCGCCCGGCCCAGACCGCCGAACCGTCGCCTTGGACGTGGTAGGGCCAGTCGGCCAGCGCGATCCCATTGCCGACGACGCGGGCCGAGGGCGGCGTATCGTCCCACCAGCGACCGAGCTGGCGGCGCGAGCAGGTGGTGACGAGATGCCAGGGCGCGAGACTGTCGTTCATCGCCCGGCGTAGCGTCGCGAAGGGCGGCACATGCATCGACGAGACCATGGGCAGGCGTTTCGCGCGCGAAACACGCGGCACGAAGCGGTGCAGCGTGTTGTTGTGCACCATGTCGAACCCGCCCGCCGCCACGTCGCGGCAGGCGCCGGCGAAGGCGGCGTCGAGATGATCGTTCAGCACATCGGTGCCGTGAAAATCATGCCACGGAAAGCGGCGGTCGTAATGCTCGGCCACCACCGGGTGCAGCGTCACGCCGGGGGGCGGCGCGCTGTCGCCGCTGGCGAACAGCGTCACGGCATGGCCCCGCGCCGCAAGCTCCCGCGCGAGATGCCAGCCATGCGCCTCCATGCCGCCCATGAAGGGCGGACGCACGGGATGGCGGATATGGGTCATCAGGGCGATCTTCACGGGGGCGGCTCCGGTCGGTGTGGCTCGGGCTGCAAGCTGCACCGCGAGAGCCACGGGTCAAGCGCGGGTGCGAGGGCGCACAGGCTGCCGGGCGCACCGGGCCGGGGCACGGGGGCGGAACGAAGCCGCCCGCCCCGTCGTTGCTCCGACGAACTCAGGGCGGAAAGGACAATCCCATGAGCCTCAAACGCATTCTCGGCGTCATGCTGGCCTCGCGCATGGCCGGTCGCGGTCGTCGCCGCGGCTCGCTCGGCAACGCCGCACTTCTGGGCGGCCTCGGCGGTCGCGGCCTGCGCGGCAAGGCGGGCGTCGCGGCACTCGGATACATGGCCTATAAGGCCTACAACGATCACCAGTCGCGCCAGCGCGCCAGCGGCTCGACCGCGCATACGGGCGGGCCCACGAGCACCCGTGGATCAACGGGTGCAAGCTCGGGGCTGAGTGGCATCTTCGACCAGATCGCCGGGGCGCTGGGCGGTGAGACGCAATCCTCGGAAACACCCGATCCGCGCCATGCCGAGGCTGCCGAGCAGATGAGCGACGACCGCGCGCTCCTGCTGATCCGCGGCATGATCGCCGCGGCCCATGCCGACGGCACGCTGTCGATGGACGAGCGGCAGCGCATCAGCGGGCAGCTTGACGAGGCCGAGGCCAGTGCCGACGAGCGGCGGCTGATCTCGACCGAGATCGAGAACCCCAAGCCGCTCGACACGCTGCTCACCCAGATCAACGATCACGACACGGCGATCGAGTTCTACCTCGCCTCCCGCGCGGCGGTGGATTCGGAGACCGAAGCGAACCGGGCCTATCTGACCCTGCTGCGCCATCGGCTCGACATCACCGAGGAGGAGGCGCGCGAGGCCGAGGAACTGGCTCCCTGAGCCCTTCTCGAATCGGCACGAGACAAGCGAAAGGCCGCTCCGTCATGGAGCGGCCTTTCATCTGTCCGGGGCCGGGAAAGGGGCGTCACTCGGTTTCGGTCGGCCCCTTGGCATAGGCACCGGCGGTCTTTTCGGGGCCTGAGCGCACGGCGCGGCGCGAGACCTTCTTCTTGCCCGCATCCACCGTGTTGCCACCGGGTGCCGCGCCAAGCTTGCCCGGATCGGCCTCATCGACCGGCTTGGCCTTCTTCGGGCGGCCCCGCTTCGGCGCGGCCCCCGGTTCGCGCGTCTTGGCCGCGGCCTTGCGGCGCCCGCCCGTCGCGGGGGTGGCATCGGCGACCTGCTCGCCGGGCGCCTCGGTCATGTTGGCATGGGCCTGGTCGAGATCCTGATCGTCGAGACCGGCGGCGCCTTTCGGCCCGCCATCGGCCCGCCCGGCGAGACCGGCGGCCGCCGAGGTTTCCATGGCGACCTCCGAGTCGCCCGTCGCTTCGGCGTCGATCTGCGCCGCGGCTTCGTGCCAGTGATCCTGATCGCGGCCCTCGGGCGCGCCTTCGCGCTGCCACAGGTCATAGGCGCGCTGCCGGATCCGTTCTTCCCTGTCGTCGGCCATGGGGCCCTCCCGATAGAAAACCATGTTCTTTTCGGGAGGTATCGCGGATCGGCATGATTTCGAGTCCTCCTCCCAAAAAGAAGGCGGGCCAAACGACGAAAGCCCCCGGAGGGGCTTCATCGGTCTCTTCGGTTCTCCGGGAAGGAAGTGGCGGACTGGGGAGGATTCGAACCCCCGACCCCTTGATTCGTAGTCAAGTACTCTATCCAACTGAGCTACCAGTCCGCTGTAGAGTGAGGCCGATCTACCGTCCGGTGCCGGGACATGCAAGGGCCGTTTTGAGGAATTTCGCGCTTTTCCTCCATGCGCCCGCCTGCCGTGGCGGCAGGCTCAGCCGGACGCGGTGAGGCCCGGCGCGTTGCGCGGCAGACGGATCGCAAAGGCGGTGCCCGTCTCGTCCGAGCGCGCCAACTCCAGCTGCCCGCCGTGGCCGCGCACCAGTTCGGCCGCGATGGCGAGACCGAGGCCGGTGCCGCCCTTGGCCACCCCGCCGCGAAAGGCGCTGAACAGGTGCTCGCGGGCGCGGGGCGGCAGGCCGGGGCCGGTGTCCTCGACGCAGATCCACCAGGCCTCGTCCTCCTCGCGCGCCGAGACGGTGACACGCCCCGCGGCACCGGTCGCCGCGATCGCCTGCCGGGCGTTGCGCACGAGGTTCGACAGCACCCGGAACAGCTGCTCGGAATCGGCGCGCAGCACGAGGCCGGGCGGGACCTGTTCAAGGAACGCGATCTCGGCGTCGCCCGTGGCGAGGCGTTCGGCCTCGATCACCTCGTTCACCAAGGGCGCCAGTTCGAACCGGGCGAGCTTGGGCGGCGGTTCTTCGGCCCGGCCGAAGGCCAGCGTCGATTCGCACAGGCTCACCGCGCGGCTGATCGAGCCGACGAGCTTGGGGGCCATGCGCTTGACCAGCGGGTCCTCGGAGCTGTCGAGCCGGTCGGCGAAAAGCTGGGCCGAGGTGAGGATGTTGCGCAGATCGTGGCTGACCTTGGCCACGCCCGAGCCGAGCTGTGCCAGGCGGTCCTTCTGCCTGAGCGCGCCGGTGAGCTGCGTCTCCATCGCCTGCAGCGCGGTTTCCGCCTCGCGCAGCTCGCGCAGGCTGGCGCGCGGGGCGATGATGCGGCGCGCATCCTCGGGCGCGTCGGCATAGCTTTGGATCTGGCTGACCACGCGCTTGATCGGCACCACCAGAAAGGCCTGCACCGCGGCAAAGAGCAGCGCCGCCGTCACCACCGAGATCACCGCCGACAGCAACAGAATGCGCAGCCCGTAATCGATCATCTCGGCGCGCAGCGGCATCTCGTCCATCGTCACCTCGATCAGCAGCCCGCCCTGCTGCACCGGATCGCCGATCACGCGGATGATCCGCTCGTCCGCATCGATCAACGTGCCCAGCGCGTCGCGGATCAGGGTCAGCGCCGAGACGTCGCGCAGGTCATAGGTGGCGTGGATCGGCTCGGGCAGCGGCGAGGAAAGCGCGAGCTGGCGCACCTCGTCGCGCCGGAGCACCACGTTGTAGACGCCCGCGTTCTCCAGAAGCTCCGCCTCCAGCTCGGCGTCGAGCGTCTCGCTCGCCAGAAGCGCCAGCGAGGCGATCTGCGCACGCTCCAGTCGCAGCTGCAGGTAATCCTGCCGGAACCGCGCCACGGAGGGCACGAAGATCAGCACCTCGGCCAGCATGACGAAGACCGTGGTCAGAGCGAGGAAACGTCCGGAGAGGGTATTGAACATCTGATCCCTTCTGCGCCGCCGGACGACCGGGGCCTCAAGGCACCCAGCGCTGGACCGCCCGGACGGCAGTCTTCACCCACTCGTTACCAAACAACCTGCTGCTGAAATAGTTGCCTGCCGCGCGCTTGTTGATTTCGCCCAAGCTCGGATAGGGCAGCACCGCCCCCGCGATCTTCGACAGCTTGGTGCCGCTCGCGATGGCGATGGCCCAGACGCCGATCAGGTCGTCGGCATGGGCGCCGAGAATCGTCGCCCCCACCGGCCGCCCCCTGACCACCATCAGCTTGAGCGTGCCCGCGGTGCGCCCTTCGGCGATGGCGCGGTCGTTCTCGTCGTACTCGGCGCGGATCACCTCAAGCGCGTCGCCATGCGCCTCGCGCGCTTGGCGCTCGGTCAGCCCGACCTGTGCGAGGCCCGGATCGGTATAGGTGGCCCAGGGGATATGCGCGGTCTTCGCCTTGGATGGCAAGCCAAACAGCATGGAGCGGATGATGACGCCCGCATGGTATCCCGCGACATGGGTGAACATCAGCCCGCCCGCCGCATCGCCCACCGCATAGACCCGGCGATTCGTCTCGGAGCGCAGATCATCGCCGACGGCGATCCCCTTGGGCCCCTGTTTCACGTGTGCCACGTCAAGCCCGAGACCCTCGGTCACCACCTCGCGCCCCACGGCCATCAGGAGATGCGAGCCCTCGAAGGCGCCCGTCTCGGTCTCGACCCGGATTGCGCCCTCGGTCCCGGAGACGGCGGTGACCTTGGCCCCCTCCTCGATCCGGATGCCCTCGTCGCGCAGCATCGTCAGCAGCCGCCTGGCAAGCGCTGGGTCGTCCTTGCCCAGCGCCTTGGCGCCCTCGATCACCGTCACCTCGCAACCCAGCCTGCGATGCGCCTGCGCCATCTCCATGCCGATCGGGCCGCCGCCGATGATCAGAAGGTGGTCGGGCTTCTCGCGCAGATCGAAGATGGTCTCGTTGGTGAGATACGGCGTGTCTTCAATCCCGTCGATTGGCGGCACCAACGGCCGCGAGCCGGTGGCCAGCACGAAGCGGCGCGCCTTGATGGTGGTGCCCCCCGCCTCGATCTCCTCGGGCGAGGTGAAGCGCGCATGTTCGCGGATCACCGTGACACCGAAGCCCTCGTAGCGCTCCTGCGAATCCACGGGCGCGATGGTGGCGATGCTGCGCGCGACGTGGTCCTTCACCGCAGCGAAGTCGATCTCGGGCGCGACCGGGGTGATACCCATCTCGGCCCCCTTGGTCATCGCATGCGCCTGCTTGGCCGCCGCGAGCAGCGCCTTGGAGGGCACGCAGCCCCTGTTGAGGCAATCGCCGCCCATCTCGCCCTTTTCGATCAGGACGACGCGCGCCCCCATCTGCGCCGCCCCGGCGGCGACCGAAAGCCCGCCCGATCCGGCGCCGATGATGCAGATGTCACAGTCGATATGGCTCATGCGAGGCCTTTCCGGCCCTTCACGGCCTTGATCACGAGAGGAAGCGCCGAAAGCGCGGCGAGGCCGAGCAGCGGCAGGAGGACATGCGGCTCGAAGATGAGGCCGAGATCGGGCGTCTCCCCGGCGGCGAAGACCGCGCCGAGCCCCGCGCCCACGGAGGTGAAGACCAGCGCGCCGGGGGCGATGCCCAGAAGCGTGGTCACCGCGAAGGCACCAAGGCCCACGCCGACCAGCGCCGGCAGCAGGTTGGCCATGAAGAACGGCACCACCGGCAACAGCCGCAGCAGGAACAGCATCGACCACTGATTCTCGCGGATGCCGTCCTTGATCTTCTTCAGCCGCCCTTCGGAAGTGTCCATGCCGCGCGACAGCCGCTGCCCGAGACCCGCGCGCGCGGCAAGAAAGATCAGCACCGCGCCGATCGTCGCTGCAATGACGTTGTAGGCCACGCCCGGAAAGGTGCCGAAGAGAAACCCGCCCGTCAGCGTCGCCACGGTGGCACCGGGCAGCGAGAAGGCGACGATGGCGACATAGGCGGCCATGAAGCCCGCCACGGCGAGCGCGTAATTGGCGTCGCGCCACGCGATCAGCGCCTCGCGGTTGTCGCGCAGCGTCTCGAAGCTCAGCAGGTCGCGCAGGAAAAAGGCGCCCGTCAGCGCCACGAGGCCGATCGCGATCAGCGGCAGGAGGCGCAGCCATCCCGGCCTGCCGGGGGAAATCTCGTCCGTGGTGTCGCGTGGCATGTCGGCCCTCTCCTGCGGTATGTGCATCCAGACATGCACCGCGGCGGTGGGGCCGCCCACCCCCCTCGCAGGCTCTTGATCCCGCGGGCCGGACTGTAACATTCGGCATCATGCGGGGATTCAGGCCCGGCTTGCGTTGACAGCCCGGCCCGGCCTCTCTATGGCACGGGCTTCGAATATGGCAGGCCCCGAATCCGGCATGGACGGCGGACGGCGCGGCCCCTTGAGACGGAGAAAGCGCAATGAAACGCACGTTCCAACCCTCGAACCGTGTGCGCAAGTCGCGTCACGGCTTCCGCGCCCGCATGGCCACCAAGGCCGGCCGGAAGATCATCAACGCCCGCCGCGCGCAGGGCCGCAAGGTCCTGAGCGCCTGATTTCCGATCAGGTGGCAGATCGAGAGACCCCCGTGGCAGGCCGAGAGGTCGCTGCGCAGGGGTCTTTCGGCGTCGGCGTGGACAAGCTGCGCAAGCGCCCCGATTTCCTGCGCGCCGCGCGGGCGCTGCGGCAGGGCACGACCGGCTTTCACCTGCAAGGCAATCCGCGCCGCGACGGTGCGGAGACCATGCGGGTGGGCTTCACCTGCTCCAAGAAGGTCGGCAATGCCGTGGCGCGCAACCGCGCCAAGCGCCGCCTGCGCGAAGTGGCGCGCCGCGTGCTGCCCGAGCAGGGGCGCGCGGGCTGGGATTACGTGCTGATCGGGCGGGCCGAGGTCACCGCCGCCCATGATCTCGAGCAGATGTGCCGCGACCTCGAATGGGCGCTGAGCCGCGTCCACGCGCAGGCATGAGCCCGCTTGCGCGACTCGTCGCGCTGCCGGTGCGAGCCTACCGGCTCACCTTTTCGCCGATGGTCGGCCATGGCTGCCGCTTTCACCCGACATGCTCTGCCTATGCGCTCGAAGCGCTGGACAAGCACGGTGGGCTCAGGGGCGGCTGGCTGACGCTGCGGCGGCTGGCCCGCTGCCACCCCTGGGGCGGCAGCGGCATCGACAACGTCCCCGATTGATCACTGCCTGAGCGTGATGACGCCGCAGGCGATGCGGTCGCCCGCCCCGGCCTCGGTCTGGTAGCTGTCGGGGTTCATGTGGACGATGACCGCCGAGCCATCCTCGTCGAACAGACTGTTCTCAGCGCCTTCCTGCATCGAGATCCGGTCGGTGAACATGTCGGCGCTCACCTCCATTTCGGCATCGGCGTAGATGTTGGGCATGTCGCCCGCATGCGGCCCCGCCTCGTTCTGGAAGCCGTGCTCGGCGCCGTCCGGGTTGAAGTGATCGCCCGCCGCCTCGAAATCCGGCTCGCAGGCGCCGGTCTCGTGGATGTGGAAGCTGTGGCCGCCTTCGGGCAGATTGGTGATGCCGAGCGTCAGCAGCACGCCATTGGGGGATTGGGTGAAGGCGACGGTGCCCATCTCGGTGCCGTCCACGCCGATCATCTCCGCCACGGCATCCTGGGCCGAGACGCTCGCGGGCAGCGCCATCAGCGCCGCGCAGATCGTCAGGGTCTTCATGTCGGTCTCCCTTTGCTCGCGAGCGGCCATGCCGCCCTTCGCGAGAAACGATTGCCACCGCCTCGCGTTCCGTCGCCCTTCCCCCGCGCCCGTGCGCGTGGCATATCCCCGCCGATCCCTGAGGAGCCCCCGCCATGCTCGACGACGTCCAAGACGACAGCCACGACGACATTCACCCGCTCTTTGCCGGGGCGCCCAAGACCATCGAGTTCCGCAAGCTGCGCAAGCGGATCATCCGTGACACGCGCGAGGCGATCGAAAGATACGGCATGGTCGAGCGCGGCGCGCGCTGGCTCGTCTGCCTGTCGGGCGGCAAGGACAGCTACACGCTGCTCGCGGCGCTGACCGAGTTGCAATGGCGCGGGCTGCTGCCGGTGGAGATCCTCGCGTGCAACCTCGATCAGGGCCAGCCGGGCTTTCCCGCGACCGTGCTGCCCGAGTTTCTGGAGCGCATGAAGGTGCCGCACCGGATCGAGTATCAGGACACCTATTCCATCGTCATGGACAAGGTGCCGCAGGGCCGGACCATGTGCGCGCTGTGCTCGCGTCTGCGGCGGGCCAATCTCTACCGCGTCGCGCGCGAGGAGGGCTGCTCGGCGGTGGTGCTGGGCCATCACCGCGACGACATGCTCGAGACCTTCTTTCTCAACCTCTTTCACGGCGGCAAGATCGCGACCATGCCGCCCAAGCTGCTCAATGACGAGGGCGATCTCTTCCTCTACCGCCCGCTCGCCCATGTGGCCGAGGCCGATTGCGAGAAATTCGCCGCGGCGATGAACTATCCCATCATCCCCTGCGACCTGTGCGGCAGCCAGGACGGGCTGCAGCGTCAGCAGATCAAGCAGATGATCGACCAGTGGGAAAGGAACGCGCCCGGCCGGCGGCAGAAGATGTTCACCGCGCTGAGCCAGGTGCGCCCGAGCCACATGCTCGACCCGGCGCTGTTCGACTTCATGGCGCTCGCGCGGGCGTCCGAAACGGACGAGGACAATTTTAACAAAGGGCCGGCCGCGCGTTAACAGACCGCTCAGACTGGCTTTCTAGGGTGTCGTCCTGTCAGGCCGGCCGCAATCGCGGCGAGGGCCCCCATGGCAGGAAAAGGACACCATGCGCAGCTTGGCCGGTCTCACGTCGCATCGCTTTTCCCCTCTCTCCCGGTGGCAGCTCGACCGGCTGGGGCGGCCGCTGACGCTCGGGCTGGCGCCCGCGCTTTTGCTCGCGGCGCTGGCGCTGGGCGGCGCATGGGCGGTGGTGCTGGTCGTCATCGCATTGCCGCTGACGGTCTCGAGCGCGCTGGGCCGGCCGATCCTGTCGCGCATGGCGACGCGCGACGCGCTGACCGGGCTGGGCGACCGGGCGGCGCTCACCGGCAGTCTCGACCAGATGCTCGCCCGCCCCGGCGGTGCGGCGTCTGCGGTCGCGGCCATGGTGCTCGAGATCGACGGCTTCAAGCAGCTCGAACAGCGCCACGACCGTGCGCTGATCGAAGACCTGCTGCGGGTGGTGGGCGAACGGCTCCAGGCCGGGTCGCGGCACGATGATGTCCTCGCCCGGCTCGATGGGGCCTGTTTCGGGCTTGCGCTCTCCTCGTCGCGCCGGCTCGACCTCGAGGCCGCGATCCAGCTCGGCCAGAGGCTGCAGGAGGTTGTGGCCGATCCGGTCGAGCGCGGCGGCACGAAGGTCCGGGTCACCATCTCGCTCGGCTTCGCGCTGGCGGCCCGGCTGAACCGCCCGGGCGGGACCGAGCTGCTGCACGCCGCCACGCTGGCGCTGATCGAGGCGCAGCGCGGCGATCCGGGCTCCATCCGCTGCTATTCCGAGGCGATGCGCCACCGCGTCCGCATTCGCAACGGCCTCGTGGACGAGGCCGCCGCCGCGCTCGACCGGGGCGACGTGGCCGCGCATTTCCAGCCACAGATCTCGCTGCGCGACGGCCGGCTCACCGGGGTCGAGGCGCTGGCCCGCTGGAACCACCCCCGGCGCGGCCTCATCTCGCCGGCCGAGTTCCTGCCGGTGATGGAGCAGGCCGGGCTGATGGGACGATTGGGCGAGGTGATGGTGCAGGATGGGCTCAACGCGCTGCGCCTGTGGGACGCGGCGGGGTTCGAGGTGCCGCAGGTCGCGATCAATTTCTCGCAGGTCGAACTGGCGGATCCGCGCCTCGTCGACCGCCTCGCCTGGGAGCTCGACCGCTTCGACCTGCGCCCCGGGCGGCTGGCGGTCGAGGTGCTGGAGACGGTGGTGGCGCACCGGATCGAGGACGTGGTGGTCCGCAACCTCTCGGGCCTTTCGGGACTGGGCTGCCAACTCGACCTCGATGATTTCGGCACCGGCCATGCCGCCATCACCTCGATCCGCCGCTTCTCGATCCAGCGCATCAAGATCGACCGCTCCTTCGTCAGCCGAATCGACGAGGATGCCGAGCAGCAGAAGATGGTTTCGGCGATCCTGACCATGGCCGAGCGGCTCGGACTCGAAACCCTGGCCGAAGGGGTCGAGACGCAGGGCGAACGCGACATGCTCACATCGCTCGGCTGCGACCATGCGCAGGGCTTCGGCATCGGCCGGCCGATGCCGCGCCCCGAGGCCGAGGCCTGGATGCGGGCCCG
>NZ_JAMYXC010000274.1 GCF_024159025.1 Limimaricola litoreus | reverse complement strand
TCAGTAAATTCAGGGCTGAAAGAACATGTCAATATACATCACGCGCGAAATGATCGAGACCTCCATTCGGAAGAGCAAGACTCAAATGAACGGCCGCCGGGCTCATCGCGCCCCGGTCTCGCCGAGCTCCATCGATTCCAGCCCGAGCCGCCCGAACAGGACGGAATCGCGGTCCTCGCCCGGGTTTTCGGCGGTGAGCAGCACGTCGCCCGAGAAGATCGAGTTGGCGCCCGCGAAGAAGCACAGCGCCTGCGTCTCCTCGCTCATGGAGGTGCGGCCCGCCGAAAGCCGCAGATGGGCCTTCGGCATCAGGATGCGCGCCAGCGCGATCACCCGGACGAAATCGATCCCGTCGACCGGCTCGGCATCCGCCAGCGGCGTGTCGGGCATCGGCATCAGCTGGTTGATCGGCACGCTGTCGGGGTGTTCTTCGAGATTGGCCAGCGCCAGCAGCATGTCGATCCGGTCCATCTCGGTCTCGCCCATCCCGAGGATGCCGCCCGAGCAGACCTTGATCCCGGCCTCGCGCACGCGGTTGAGCGTGTCGATCCGGTCGGCGAAGGTGCGGGTGGTGATGACTTCGGGGTAGTAGCGCTCGGAGGTGTCGATGTTGTGGTTGTAGTAGTCGAGCCCCGCGCCCTTGAGCCGGACCACCTGGTCGTCCTCGAGCATGCCCAGCGTCATGCAGGTCTCCATGCCGAGCGCGCGCACGCCCTCGACCATGGCGACGAGCTGATCCATGTCGCGCTCCTTGGGCGAGCGCCAGGCCGCGCCCATGCAAAAGCGGGTCGAGCCCTGCTCCTTGGCGCGGCGTGCCTCGGACAGCACGCGCTCGACCTCGATCAGTTTGGACGCGGGCAGATGCGAGCCGTTACGCGCCGACTGGCTGCAATAGGCGCAATCCTCGGCGCAGCCGCCGGTCTTGATGTTCGACAGCCGGCTGCGCTGGACCTTGTTGGGGTCGAAGTTCTGCCGGTGCACGGTCTGGGCCTGGAACAGCAGGTCGTTGAACGGCTGGTCGAAGAGCGCCTGCGCCTCGGCGCGGGTCCAGTCGTGGCGGATGATGCTTGCGTCGGTCAAGGCGTGTCCCGCTGTCTCGAAAATGTTGCCGACTTCTAAGCCGCCGACGCCGAGGGGTCAAACGGCTTCGCCCGGGGGCCGCCATCCGCGCAGCGTTTCCGCCGCAGGCATGGGCAAGCCCGCAATGCTGGGATAGCACTTGGCGCACAACGTGGGGAGGAGCGCCATGGGCGTGCGGATCGAGACGGAGACGGGATCGCAGGCGACCCGGGCCGCGGCCTGGATGATGGGGGCCGTCGCCGCGCTGTCCTCCATGGCGGTGGCCGGGCGCGAGGTGTCCTTTGCGCTCGATACCTTCGAGATCATGGCCTATCGCTCGATCGTCGGTGTGGCCCTGCTCGCGGTGATGTTTCTCGTGCGCGGCAGGCCCGCCTGGCCGCGTCTGCACCGGCCGGGGCTGCATCTTTCGCGCAACCTCGCGCATTTCACCGCGCAGAACCTGTGGTTCTACGCCATCATCTCGCTGCCGCTGGCGCAGGTCTTCGCGCTGGAGTTCACGGCACCGCTTTGGGTGCTGGTGCTGTCGCCCCTGATCCTGGGCGAAAGGCTGACCCGGCCCCGCGCGCTCGCAGCGCTTCTGGGCTTTGCCGGCATCCTCCTGGTGGCGCAGCCCGGAGCGGCGCCCCTGTCGCCCGCGCTTTTGGCGGCGGCGGGCTGCGCGCTGGGGTTCGCCTTCACCTACATCTTCACCAAGAAGCTCACGGCACAGGTCGATACCATGGAGATCCTGTGGTGGATGACGGTGAGCCAGGCGGTCTTCGGCCTGACCTGCGCTCTGATCGACGGCGAGATGGCCCTGCCCTCGGCGCAGAGTCTGCCCTGGATCGCGGTGATCGCGGCGGCGGGGCTTTCGGCGCATTACTGCATCACCAGCGCGCTGCGTCGCGCGCCGGCGATGGTGGTCATGCCCTTCGATTTCCTGCGCCTGCCGCTGATCGCCCTCATCGGCTATCTCGCCTATGACGAGCCGGTGGGGCTTGCCGTGCTCATCGGCGCGGCGCTGATCCTCGGGGGCAACTACATCAGCCTGCGCGCCGATGCGCGCCGCGCGCGCTAGCCGCCCTTTGCCCGAAGGGGATCACACCTCGGGGCGCGCATCCTCTTCGCGGCCCTTGTAGCCGGTGGCCACGACGAATTTCTCGGAGCTGTCGGAGCGCGAGGCGGGCGGCTTGACGTTCTGCACCTTCTCGAACTTCTGCTTGAGAAGCTGCTGCAGGCTGCCCTCGGCCCCGCCCGCGAGCACCTTGGCCACGAAGGTGCCGCCCGGCTCGAGCACGTCGAAGGCGAAATAGGCCGCCGCCTCGCACAGCGCGATGATGCGCAGGTGGTCGGTCTGCTTGTGGCCCGAGGCCGAGGCAGCCATGTCCGACATCACCACTTCCGCGCCGCCGCCGAGCCAGTCCTTGACCTTGAGGTCGGCGTCGTCCTCCATGAAGTCGAGCTGGTGGATCTCGGTCCCGGCGATGGGCTCGACCTCCTGCAGGTCGACGCCGAGCACCGAGCCCACGGCCTTGCCCGATTTCGCGCCGAGCGCGTTGACCCGCGCCACCGCCACCTGACACCAGCCGCCGGGCGCGCAGCCCAGATCGACCACCCGCGCACCCGGTACGAGAAAACGGAACTTGTCATCGAGCTCGATGATCTTGTAGGCGGCGCGGCCGCGGTATCCCTCGGCCTTGGCGCGTTTCACGTAAGGGTCGTTGAGCTGGCGCTCCAGCCAGAGCTTGGAGCTCATCTTGCGCCCCCGCGCGGTCTTGACCTTGACGGTCAGGTCGCGTTGCCCGCGCCCCGAAGTGTTGCCGCTGCCCGCGCCGGGCTTCTTGGGTGTCTTGGCCATGCCGGGCTCTCCTGATCAGAGACCCCGACTATGCCAAGCAGGGGTGACGGGGCAAGCCCCGCCGCCCATGTCACGTCACGATCGCACGGTGCGTGCGCACCACAGGGTCAGGCCCGGCGGCGCCGACGCCCGCCATCGCGCCCGCCGCGCCCCTCTCCGGGCACGCCGGGGGGGCGGTTGAAACGGATCCATTCGCCGCCCGAGGGGTCGTTGTCGGTCAGGAAGTTCGCCGCGCGGATCGCGCTCATCTCGCCGCCCGGGCGCGCCTCGCGGCTGCCGATGCCCATCAGGCGGCAGAAGGTTTCATCATCCATGGCTTCTGGGATCACGATGCCCGCGGCTTCCAGCTCGGCCTTTTTCTCGGCGATCTTCGACAGGGGCGTCGGCAGGGCGCAGGGGTTCATGATCGCGGAGGTCATGCCCGAGGCGATCGCCATCGGCAAAAAAGCGTTGTTGATCCCGTGCCGGTTGGGCAGACCGAAGGAGATGTTCGACGCGCCGCAGGTGGTGTTGACGCCCAGCTCCTCACGCAGGCGACGCACGAGGGCGAAGACCTGCAGACCGGCGGTCGCCATCGCGCCGATCGGCATCACCAGCGGATCGACCACGATGTCATGCGCGGGAATGCCGAAATCGGCGGCCCGCTCGACGATCTTCTTGGCCACGGCGAAGCGCACGTCGGGGTCCTCGGAGATGCCGGTGTCGTCGTTCGAGATCGCCACCACCGGCACGTTGTATTTCTTGACCAGGGGCAGCACCAGCTCCAGCCGGTCCTCCTCGCCCGTCACCGAGTTCAGCAGCGGCCGCCCTTGGGCCGCCGCAAGGCCCGCTTCGAGCGCCGCGGGCACCGAGCTGTCGATGCACAGCGGCACGTCGACCAGCCCCTGCACCAGCTCGATCATCCTGGTCATGAGCGGCGGCTCGGTCTCGTTGGGGTTGGGGTTGGAGTTGTAGACCACGCCCGCGTTGATATCGAGCATGGTGGCGCCGCAGGCGACCTGCGCCACGGCGTCCTTTTCGACGGTCGAGAAATCGCCCGCCTCAAGCTCGGCGGCGAGCTTCTTGCGGCCGGTGGGGTTGATCCGCTCACCGATCACGCAGAACGGCTGGTCAAAGCCGATGATCGCGGTTTTCGTTTTCGATTCGACGATCGTACGGGTCATTCTTCATCCTTGTCGTTGGCCTTTGGGGCCTTGAAATCTCAGTTGGCGGCGACGCGCTGCGCGGGGTGCCGCGCGGCCAGCCACTCGGCGCTGGCCTTGATGCCGCCCAGTGGGAAGAGATGCGCCTGTTCCAGCCCGAGCGTGGGCTCGGCCATGCGCGCGCGTTCCAGCTCGGCGGCGATCTCGTCGGGCGCATAGGGCACGAGAAGCTTGCTGACGTCCATCGCCCGCTTCTGCAAGACCTTGAGCGAGGGGCCGACGCCGCAGGCCATGGCATATTTGATCAGCGTCTGCAGCTTGGCGGGCCCGGCGAGGCCGACATGCACAGGCAGGTCGATCCCGGCGGCGCGGATCGTGCGGGCCCAGTCGATCACCGGGGCGGCGTCGAAGACGAACTGCGTGACCAGCGCCATCTGCGCATCCGTGCGGTTCGCGAAGTCCTGTTTCCAGCGCACCGCGTCGCGCACCACCGCGTCGCCGCCATCGGGGTCGATGTCGCGGTTGCCCTCGGGGTGGCCGGCCACGTGCAGCCGGGTGAAACCGGAGGCATCGAAGAGCCCCGTCTCCAGCAGCTGCATCGAGGAATGGAATTCGCCGCGCGGGCTCGCGATGCCGCCGGCCAGCACCAGCGCCTCGCGCACATCCGCCTCGCCCTGGTAGCGTGCGATCCAATCGGAAAGCTGGGCGCGGCTCTCGATGCTGCGGGCCGGGAAATGCGGCATGACGGCGAAGCCTTCGGCTGCGATGCGCGCCGCCGTTTCCACCATCTCCTCGATCGGGGTGCCGTCGATATGGGCGATGTAGACGCGGGTGCCCGCGGGCAGGATCGCGGCAAAGCTGTCGACCTTGGCCGCGGTGCGCGGCATCACCTCGATCGAGGCTTGAGCGGTGAGCGCACCGCCCATGGCTGGCGCGGGGGCCGCGCGGCGGAAGGTCAACAGGGACATCAGCACCTCCTTGAGGGCGCGGCTCATTCGCGCCCGTGATTGTCGATCAGCGCCATCAGGCGCGCCTTGTCGTATTCGGCCTCGATCCGCTCGGCCGCGAGGCGCGCGGCCTCCTCCGCCTCGCCCTCGATCTCGCCCCATGGCTGCTTGCGCCATTCGGCGAGATAGTCGTCCGTGCCCGCCGCGCCCGATTTCATCGCCGCGCGGTCGATCGCCTGTTCGAACCGCTCGGAGAGCTGCACCTTGGTGCCGCGCCGGCCGCGGCCGACGATCACCTGCGCCGGCATGTCGCGCCAGAGAACGAGCGTGATTTCGGGCATTGCGGATCCTTTCCTCGACTTCGCTGATAGCGCGCCGCACCACGGGCGCGGGGTCGAAATTCGACATATTGTCCGCGTGGCGCGACGCCAGCCCTTTTCGCAGCCACGCCGCCGCGCGACCAGAGCCGCGACTTCTCAAAATATCCAAGATCGTGATGAGTCACGTGACGATACGGAGCGTCGCGATGCTTGCGCCGCATCCGCGCAACCCCTACCCTGAGACCAACTCGATATTGGAGGGCGTGTTCATGGCGCCCATGCGTCCCGACGGTGCGGGCGCGTTCCCCAAAGCGGTGAGATCCCCCGCGCCAGGCCCGGATCAAGCGACGCTCTATGCCGCGCTTGATCTCGGTACAAACAGCTGTCGAATGCTGATTGCCCAGCCCAAGGGCAGCCAGTTTCACGTGGTCGACAGCTTTTCCAAGACGGTCCAGCTGGGCCACGGGCTCGAGCAATCGGGCCGGCTTTCGCGTGCCTCGATGAATCGCACCATCGGCGCGATCCGCATTTGCCGCCAGAAGCTGCAGAAGCATGGCGTCAGCCGGATGCGGCTGGTCGCGACCGAGGCCTGCAGGCGCGCCAAGAACGGCCGCGCCTTTCTCGCGCAGGTGCAGCGCGACACCGGGCTGAGGCTCGATGTGATCCGCCCCGAGGAAGAGGCGCGGCTCGCGGTGATTTCCTGCGCGCCGCTGGTCTCGACCAAGACCGAGCAGCTTCTCGTCGTCGACATCGGCGGCGGCTCGACCGAGCTGGTCTGGATCGACCTGACCAACGTGCCCAAGCGCGAGCGCCCGCGCGCGATCATGCGGCTGCATTCGGGCTTCCAGCAGGACCCGGGCCCCTTCGCCGCCGCCAAGGTGGTCGATTGGATCTCGGTGCCCCTGGGGGTGGCGACGCTGCGCGACCAGTTCCACGACGTGGAGGACGACGCGGCGCGCTTCGCGCTCATGAGCTGGTTCTTCGAGGAGAACCTTTCGGGCTTCGCCCCCTCGGCCGCGGAGCAGGCGCGCGAGGGGTTCCAGATCATCGGCACCTCGGGCACCGTCACCACCGTCGCGGCGAGCCACCTGGGGTTGAGGCGCTACGACCGCAACAAGGTCGACGGGCTGCGCATGACCTCGGACCAGATCGACGCGGTGATCCGCGACTACCTCGCCCTCGGCCCGGAGGGGCGGCGCGAGGACCCGCGCATCGGCAAGGACCGACAGGCGCTGATCATGTCAGGCTCGGCGATCCTGCAGGCGTTGATGCGGCTCTGGCCGACCGACCGGCTTTCGGTCGCGGACCGGGGCCTGCGCGAGGGGTTGCTCTACGCGCAGATGAGCGCCGACGGGGTGCTGGAGGACGGGCCCTACTGAGGCCCGCCCCGCTTGGCTCAGCGGTAGTAGAGCGAGCGGCCGTCGAGGAAGACCTGCACCTTTTCGGGCGCGGCCGAGAGGCGGACATTGCGGCCGCGCAGGTCCGAATGGATGCCGGGCAGCTTGGCGATCACCGGATCGGCGCCGTTCACCTTCTCGAAGTAGAGGATCGTCACCTCGCCGAGCGACTCGGTGAAATCGACCTTGCCCTCGAAGATGTAGGCCCCGTCCTGGTTGGTGGTCTCCAAAAGGTCCTCGGGCCGCGCGCCGAGCTTCACCGCGCGGCCCATGTCGGCCTCGGTCGAAGGCGCGTTCGACACCGCCACGCCGCCGCCGTCGAGCGCCACCGTGGTCTGCGCGCCGGTGCCGGTGATCTTGCCCGGCAGCAGGTTCATCGCCGGAGAGCCGATGAACTGCGCGACGAATTCGTTCTCGGGGCGCTCGTAAAGCTCGAGCGGCGTGCCAACCTGCGCGATGCCCTTGTTGGCCAGCACGACGATCCGGGTCGCCAGCGTCATTGCCTCGACCTGATCGTGGGTGACGTAGATCATCGTCGAATCGGGCATCGATTCCTTGAGCTGCGCGATCTCGATCCGGGTCGCGACGCGCAGCGCCGCGTCGAGGTTCGAGAGCGGCTCGTCGAAGAGATAGACCTTGGGGTCGCGCACGATCGAGCGGCCGATGGCCACCCGCTGGCGCTGCCCGCCCGAGAGCGCCTTGGGCAGGCGGTCGAGATAGGGCTCGAGCTGCAGGATGCGGGCCGCGTTCTGGATCGCCGCGTCGATCTCCTCCTTCGACTTCTTGGCGAGCTTCAGCGCGAAGGCCATGTTGTCGCGCACCGTCATGTGCGGGTAGAGCGCGTAGGACTGGAACACCATGGCGATGCCGCGCTGCGCGGGCGGCACGTCGTTGACCACCTGCCCGTCGATCTCGAGCGTGCCGCCCGAGATCTCCTCGAGCCCCGCGATCATCCGCAGAAGCGTGGACTTGCCGCAGCCCGAGGGCCCGACGAAGACGACGAGCTCGCCCTTGCCGATCTCGAGGTCGATGTTCTTGAGAACCTCGACCGACCCGCCATAGGTCTTGGCTACATCCTTGAGTTTCAGCTCCGCCATGGGGTTCCCTCCCTGCTCCGTCTCAGTCCGTCGGTCGCTTCAGCACCAGGCAGCATTGCCATGGCTCGAGACGGACCAGCCCGTTCTCGGCCTTCGTCACCGAGCCCAGATCGGTGCCGATCGGGGCCCAGGCGCCCTGGGGCAGCGGCACCTCGGCCGGCTCCTCCCCCAGATTGAAGGCGCAGAAGATCGTCTCGTTTTCGTCGTGGCGCAGGAAATGCACCACGTCGCCGCGCGAGTGCACGCCGTCATCCGCGCCCGTGGCCAGCACCGGATGCGCGTGGCGCAGCGCGATGGCGCGGCGGTAATGATGCAGCATCGCCTCCGGATCGGCCTCCTGCTCGGCCACGGCGCGCGGCAGATGCGCGGGCGAGACCGGCAGCCAGGGGCGGCCCTCGGAAAAGCCGCCGTTGGGGGCGCTGCCATTCCAGGCGATCGGCGTGCGGCAACCGTCGCGACCCTTGTATTCGGGCCAGAACTCGATCCCGTAGGGATCCTGCAGATCCTCGAAGGCGACCTCGGCCTCGGGCAGGCCCAGCTCCTCGCCCTGATAGATGCAGACCGAGCCGCGCAGGCACATCAGCATCGTGGTGTAGGCCCGCGCCGCGGCGTCCGACAGTTTCCAGCGGGTGACGTGGCGCTCCACGTCGTGGTTGGAATAGGACCAGCAGGGCCAGGCGTCGGGGGCGGCGTGGCTCAGCCGGTAGAAGGTGTCGGCGGCGGCGGCGGCGGTAAGGCGCGGCGGCTGCAGCATCTCGAACGGGTAGCACATCTGCACCTTGTCACCGCCCGAGGTGTATTCGGCCATGATCTCGAGCCCGCGCTGCGCATCACCCACCTCGCCCACGGCGGCGGCGCCGTAGGGTTCGAGCTCGGCGCGGAAGCGGCGCAGGAATTCGAGGTTCTCGGGCTGGTTCTTGGAGTAGAGGTGCTCCTGCCAGTTGTAGGGGTTCACGCCGGGCGCGATGGAATCGTTGCGCCGCTCGGGCGGCAGCGCCGGGTTGTCGCGCAGCTGAGCGTCGGCGAAGTAGAAATTGATCGTATCGAGGCGGAAGCCGTCGACCCCGCGCTTGAGCCAGAACCGCTCCACGTCGAGCAGCGCCTCCTGGACGTCCGGATTGTGGAAGTTCAGGTCCGGCTGACTGGTGAGGAAGTTGTGCAGGTAATACTGCATCCGCCGCCCGTCCCACTGCCAGGCCGAACCGCCGAAGATCGACAGCCAGTTGTTGGGCGGCGTGCCATCGGGCTTGGCATTGGCCCAGACGTACCAGTCGGCCTTGGGGTTGTCGCGGTTCGAGCGGCTCTCGACGAACCAGGGATGCGCCTCGGCGGTGTGCGACAGCACCAGGTCGATCATCACCCGGATCCCAAGGGCATGCGCCGTCTCGATCACCGCGTCGAAATCGGCCAGCGTGCCGAACATCGGGTCAACGTCGCAGTAATCCGACACGTCGTAGCCGAAATCCTTCATCGGCGAGGTGAAGAAGGGCGAGATCCAGATCGCGTCCACGCCCAGCGAGGCGATATGCGGCAGCCGCTTCACGATGCCCTTCAGGTCACCGATCCCGTCTCCATCCATGTCCTGGTAGCTGCGCGGATAGATCTGGTAGATCACCGCGCCGCGCCACCAGTCGGGGTTTTTCGGCATACGGGTCCTGTCGGCCAAGGCCGGGGCGGAGACGGGTCGAATCATCGGGAAGCAGTCCTCATTTCACGGAACCCGCAAGCAGGCCGCGCACGAGGTATTTCTGCATGGCGAAAAACACAACCAACGGAACCGCGATGGAGACGAAAGCTGCCGTCGCCAGGATCTCCCAATTGCCGCCGCGCGTGCCGAGAAGCTCGATGATCTGCTTGGTCATCACCGTGGTCTCGCCCGAGCTGTCGATCAGGAAGACGATGGCCACCAGCAGGTCGTTCCAGGTCCACAGGAACTGGAAGATCGCGAAAGAGGCGAGCGCCGGGAAGGACAGCGGCAGGATGATCTTGGTGAAGATCTGGAAATCCGTGGCGCCGTCGACCTTGGCGTTCTCGATGATGTCGCGCGGCAGGCCGACCATGTAGTTGCGCAGGATGTAGATCGCGAGTGGCAGGCCGAAGCCGGTATGCGCCAGCCAGACCCCGAGATAGCCCTTGCCGATGCCGATCTCGTTATGGAGCTTCAGCAGCGGGATCAGCGCCAGCTGCAGCGGTACGACCAGCAGGCCGACGATCGCCGCGATCAGCAGCGCCCGGCCCGGAAAATCCATCCAGGCCAGCGCATAGGCCGCGAAGGCGGCCACGAGGATCGGAATGATGGTTGCCGGGATCGAGACGGTCAGCGTGTTGAAGAAGGCCTTCGACATGCCCTCGATGTTGTTGGGGTCAAACAGCATGTTGTCGTAGTTCTGCAGCGTGAACTCCGGCGCGACCTCGGCGGTGACGAAGACCCGCTGGCCGCGGCCCGACATCTCTTCTTCGGAGCTGTAGACGTAATCGCCATTGGCCTCGACGGCGATGATCTCGCCATCGCCCATGTCCACGGTCTCGCCGGGCGCATAGGCGCCGACATCGCGCGAGGAGGTGCCGTAGGCGGAAATTTCGAGTTGCTCGACGCCCTCATGCGCGAAGAGGTTGCCCGAGACGGTGTAGAGCCCGTCGATCAGCTCGGCCTCGTCGCCGCCCGCGGTCCGCAGCGTCAGGTTCTGCTCGGTGGGCAGCATGGATTTCCACCAGCCCGAAGAGGCGATCTGGTCGCCGGTGCGGAAGGAGGAGATCAGCAGGCCCAGGGTCGGAAATACCCACAGCGCCACCAACGCCAGGACCGCGATGTTGACCGCCCAGCTCAGCGCGGATTTCTTGCCGGCGATGTTGTCCATCAGCGCATCTCCTTGCGGGCGTTGTAGACGTTCCAGATCAGGATCGGCGTGACCATCAGCATGATGACCATGGCGCCCGCGGAGCCCACGCCCCAGTCATTGGCGCGAAACAGCTTGTCGTACATGTAGTTGGCCAGCACCTGCGTCTCCCACTGGCCGTTGGTCATGGCGAAGACGATGTCGAAGACCTTGAGCACGATGATGGTGATTGTGGTCCAGACCACGACGATGGTGCCGACGATCTGCGGCATCTTGATCTTGAAGAAGATCTGGAACGGGTTGGCCCCATCGACGATGGCGGCCTCGACCGTCTCCTCGGGGATGCCGCGCAGCGCCGCCGAAAGCAGTACCATGGCAAAGCCGGTCTGGATCCAGATCAGCACGATCATCAGGAAGAAGTTGTTCCAGAAGGGAATAGTGAGCCAGGTCTGCGGCTGGCCATAGGGGAACTCGGTGGTGAAGACCGCCAGCGTCTGGCGCAGCATCACGAAGACGACCCCCGCCATCAGCACCGCGCCCAGGATGCGCAGCGCGCCGAAGATCACGCCGGGGCTGCGCCCCTCGCGGCCGATCACCGGTTTGATCAGCGACCAGGCAAGAACGCCCGCCCCCGCCGCCAGCGCCAGGAGAAGCAGCCCCGGCACGAGCCGCAGCCAGATGAAGGAACCCACCCCCCCGTCGAAACCGAGCCAGACGGCGTTGAGCACCCCGATCTGCTCCTGCCCAGAGGGCCGGGTGTCGTAGATCAGCTTGAAGATCACCGCCGCGCCGACGAAGGAGATCGCCATCGGCATGAAGATCAGCGACTTGGCGATGGCGCCCCATTTGATGCGGTCGGTGAGCTGCGCGGCCAGAAGGCCGAAGGCCGTCGAGGCGGCGGGCACCACGATTAGCCACAGCAGGTTGTTGGAAAAGCCTTCCCAGAATTTCGGCTCGCGCAGCATTTGCTGATAGTTGGCAAGCCCCACGAACTCGTAGCCGCCGCCGCGCACCCTTTGGGTCAGCGACAGGCGCAGCGTCTCGAACACCGGATAGGCGAGATATAGGCCCAGCGCGAGAAGCGCGGGCAGCAGGAACAGCCAGGGGCGGATCATGTTGGCGCGGTTGATGTTGCGCCCGGCATTGGGTCCGCGCGGCGGAAACAGCACCTTGTCGAGGATGATGTTGGAAAAATAGAAATAGGCGACGCAGCCGCCGACGCCGATCACGATGGTCAGCAAGCCTTGTAGTGCCGGATTCATCGCGCCCTCCCCGATCCTCGATGCAAAGAAGCGGCCGCGAGGCGAGTCGCGACCGCTTGGTCTTATGGTTACACGCTTATTTCAGGGCGTCCCAAGAATCTTGGATTTCGGAGGCCACGCTCTGGGCGTCTTCGCCGCCGGCATAATCAACCATGCCGGTCCAGAACGAGCCCGCGCCGACGCCGCCGGGCATCAGATCCGAGCCGTCGAAGCGGAAGGTGGTCGCATCGAGCAGGATGTCGTTCATCTTCTTGAGCGTCGGATCGCCGAACACCTCGGTGTTGACCGTGGTGAGCGGGGTCAGGAAGCCGCGCTGCGCCATCCAGATCTCGTGGGCGATCGGCGTCTGCAGCCACTGCATGAAGACATCGGCCGCGTCCGAGGCCTTGGTGATGCCGAACATCGTGCCCGCGCCGAGCACCGGCTGGCCGAGATCCTTTTCCTCATAGGCGGGGAAATAGAAGAAATCGGCATCGAGCCCCACCTCGGTCCCCTCGGGGAAGAAGGTCGGGATGAACGAGGCCTGACGGTGCATGTAGCACTGCGGCGGGCTGTCGAAGAGGCCCTTGGGGCTGTCGCGGAAATCGGTGGAAGCGACGGCGTCGCGGCCACCGGCGACGCGGTCGCCCTCGATGAAGTAGCCGAACTCCTCGATCGCCGCGACCACCTCGGGCGCATCGAAGGGCATCTCGTTGCTGACCCACTGGTCATAGACCTCGGGCGGCTGGGTGCGCAGCATCATGTCCTCGACCCAGTCGGTCGCGGGCCAGCCGGTCGCGCCGCCCGAACCCAGGCCGACGCACCAGGGCGTCTCGCCCTCCTCGACCATCTGCTCGGTGAGAGCCTTCAGCTCCTCCATGGACTGCGGCACCTCGTAGCCCGCATCCTCGAAGTTCTCGGGCACGTACCACACAAGGCTCTTCACGTCGGCCTTGTAGAAGAAGCCGTAGAGATCCTCCTCGCCCTCGGGGCCCTCGAAGGTCGCCAGATCGACCCAGGACTGGCCCGCGGCGTAGTTCTCGGCCACCCAGTCGCCGGTGCCCTCGGGCATCGGTTCGAGGTAGCCCAGCGACGCCAGATCGCGCGCGAGGCCCGGCTGCGGGAAGACGGCGACATTGGGGGCCGAGCCCGCCTCGGTGTCGATGCGGATCTGCGTCTCGAAGCCGTCCGAGCCGGTGTATTGCACGTCGGCGCCGGTCGCTTCCTCGAAATAGGCGAGCATCGACTCGAACAGCTCCTGGTCGGCGCTGAGCCAGGGGCCGAAGACGGTCAGCGTCTCGCCCGAGAGGTCATGCGCCTCGGCGAACTGGTTGTAGCTGTCCCAGTTGAACCCGCCCTCGCCCACGGGGAATTTGAGATCCTGCGCCGCGGCGGCCGATGCCAGCGCAATGCCAGCGACGCCCGCGAGAAAGATGGTCTTCATGCGTTACCCTCCCGTAACCGCGCCCCCACCTGCGGGAAGCGCTTATGAATGGCCTGCACCCCGGACGCGACGAATGCACGCCAAAGCGCTTTGGACACCGTCAACCTGTCGGAGCCCAAGGGCTCTGTCAATGGCCTCCTCCCGTCTTCCCCCGATGAAATCGAAAGCATTCCACCGTCGGGACGCCATGAAACTGCGCTTTGACGCGCACCGGATCCTGGCCTAGGGTAACTCCAGTTTCAAAAGCGCTTTGGAAAGCCCTCGAATGAACCTCAAGCAGCTTTCGGCCCTGCTCGGTCTGAGCCAGACGACGGTCAGCCGGGCGCTGAACGGCTATGCGGACGTCAGCGAGGCGACGCGCGCGCGGGTCCTGGCCGCGGCCGAGGCGCATGACTACCGCCCCAACACGAGGGCACGCGCGCTCGCCACCGGGCGCAGCGGCGTCATCGGCCATGTAATTCCGCGGATCAACACCCATGCCATGGTCAACCCGATCTTCGCCGACTTCATCGCCGGAGCGGGCGAGACCTATTCGCAGGCGGGCTACGAGATGCTGATCTCGGTGGTCGATGACGGCGAAGAGGAAAAGGCCTATCTGTCGATGAAACGGCGCGGGCTGGTCGACGGGCTGGTCGTCTCGGCGCCGCGGATGAACGATCCGCGCATCGCGCTGCTCGACGAGATCGGCCTGCCCTATGCCGTGCATGGAAGGGCGACCGGCGCCGACCGGCCCTATTGCTGGGTCGACGTCAACAACCGCCGCGCCTTTGCCCGCGCCACCGACTTTCTGATCGACCTCGGCCACCGGCGGATCGGTCTGATCAACGGCCTTGAGACGATGGACTTCGCCCATCGCCGGCGGCAGGGCTACGAGGAGGCACTGCGCGCGCGGGGGCTGGCGCCGGATGCGGCGCTGACGCGGCAGGACGAGATGACCGAGGGCTATGGCTGGCGCGCGGCGCGCGATCTGCTCGCCCTGCCCGATCCGCCGACCGCCTTTCTCGTCTCATCTGTGATCTGCATGCTCGGCGTGCGCCGCGCGATCGATGAGGCGGGGCTGGTGCTCGGCCGCGACGTCTCCGCGATCACCCATGACGACCAACTCTCCTACCTGCGCGACGACGGCCCCGTGCCCACCTTCACCGCGACCCGGTCTTCGGTGCGCGAGGCTGGACAGCGGCTCGCCCGGATGGTCATAGATCGCATTGACACCCCGCAGGTTCCACATGTCCACGAACTGCTCGAGGCCGAACTGATTATCGGTCGTTCGACCGGACCGGCCCCAGGATAAGGCGATGAAGATGCACCCCACCCGCAAGGATTTCCCGCAAGGCTTCGTGTTCGGGGCGGCAACGGCCGCCTACCAGATCGAGGGGCATGGCTTCGGCGGCGCCGGGCCGACCCATTGGGACAGCTTTGCCAAGGGCCCCGGCAACGTGGTGCGGGCCGAGGACGGTGCGACCGCCTGCGACCATTACCACCGCTTTGAGGAAGACCTCGACCTGCTGCGCGACGGCGGCTTCGACGCCTACCGCTTCTCGACCTCATGGGCGCGGGTCATGCCTGACGGCCGGACGGTGAACCCCGAAGGGCTCGATTTCTACGACCGGCTGGTCGACGCGGTGCTGGAGCGCGGGCTCAAACCCTTCCAGACGCTGTACCACTGGGAGCTGCCCTCCGCGCTCGCCGACCGTGGCGGCTGGGCCAATCGCGACACAGCGCTCGCCTTCGCCGATTTCTCCGAAACCATCAGCGCGCGCATCGGCGACCGCGTCGCCTCGACCGCGACCATCAACGAGCCTTGGTGCGTGGCCTGGCTGTCGCATTACCTGGGCCACCACGCGCCGGGGCTGCGCGACATCCGCGCCGCGGCGCGGGCCATGCACCACATCCTGCTGGCCCACAGCCTCGCGGTCGAGCGGCTGCGCGGCATGGGGCGCAAGGAGCTGGGCATCGTGCTCAACTTCGAGCGGGCCATGCCCGCCACGGATGCCCCCGCCGATGCCGCCGCCGCCGATATCCAGGACCAGATCTACAATCGCTGGTTCCTCGAAGCGATCGCGCATGGCCGCTACCCGGACGGCGCGCTGGAGGGTCTCACCCCCCACATGCCAGAGAACTGGCAGGACGACATGGCCCTGATCTCGCAGCCGCTCGACTGGCTCGGCGTGAACTACTACACCCGCTCGATGATGCGCGCCGCCCCCGATCAACCCTGGCCTTCGGTCACTTCGGTCGAAGGCCCCCTGCCCAAGACGCAGATGGGATGGGAGATCCACCCCGAGGGGCTGCATCATTTCCTGCTGCGCGCGCGCGATGCGCTTGGCACGGTGCCGGTCTATGTCACCGAGAACGGCATGGCCCGCGCCGACACGCTCGACGCCGGTGCCGTCGACGACCCCGAGCGCACGGCCTTCATCTTCGACCATCTCGGGGCCATGCACCGCGCGATTGCCGATGGCGTGGATCTGCGCGGCTTCTTCTACTGGTCGCTGCTCGACAATTACGAATGGGCCTTCGGCTACGAAAAGCGCTTCGGCCTCGTTCACGTCGATTTCGAAACCCAGGCGCGGACCCCCAAGGCCTCGTTCCATGCCCTCTGCGCCGCGCTCGCCCGCTAAGTCCGAAGGAAACCGCATGTCCCATCCCGACAATGCCTATTCGCTGGTCGCCGATATCGGCGGCACCAACACCCGCGTGGCGCTCGCCCGCGGGCTCGAGATCCTCGAGCCCAGCATTCGCCGCTATTCGAACGCCGACTACGCCGGGCTCGAAACCGTGCTGAAACGCTATGTCGACGAAGAGGGCGGGGTCGATTGCATCGGTGCCTGCGTCGCGGTGGCCGGGCCGGTGCGCGACGGGCGCGCGACGATGACCAATCTCGACTGGACCATCGACAAGACCACGCTGAGCCGGGCCACCGGGGCCGAAACGGTGGCGATTCTCAACGACCTGCAGGCGCAGGGCCACGCGCTGGGCCATGTGCCGGCCGATCGGATCCGCGAGATCATCCCCTTCCCGGAGGCGTCGCCCCATGCGGCAAAGCTGGTGATCGGTGTCGGCACCGGCTTCAACGCCACGCCGGTCTTCGATACCAAGGACGGCCGCTACGCGACTCCTTCGGAATCGGGTCACGTCAACCTGCCGGTCAACAGCGAGGAAGAGCTGCGGCTGGCGCAGTTCGTCTCGACCGCGCATGGTTTCCCGGCGGTCGAGGACGTGTTGTCGGGCCGCGGGCTCGAGCGGATCTACGCCTGGCTCGGCGTGGAGGCCGGCAATCCGGTCGAGAAGACGGCAGCCGAGATCATGACCGGCTGCACCGGAAAGAACGATCCGCGCGCCGTCGAGGCCGCCCGGGTCTTCGCCCGCTTCCTCGGCACCACGGCGGGCAACCTCGCGCTGATCCAGCTTCCCTTCGGCGGGGTCTACCTCGTGGGCGGCGTCTCGCGCGCCATCGCGCCCTATCTGCGCGAATTCGGCTTTGCCGATGCCTTCCGCGACAAGGGACGCTTTGCCGGCTTCATGGGCAACTTCGGTGTCGCGGTGATCGAAGACGACTACGCCGCCCTGATCGGCTGCGCCTCACATCTGAACGGGCTGCTCTTGCCCGGCACCGCGAGCTGAAGCTTCGCCGCCCCGCGATGCCTGCGTGTCGCGGGGCGGCGGATCGGCCTTTGGTTCAGCAGGCGATCCGCGATTGCACCGTGCTCGCAAGATCGGTCAGCGAGAAGGGCTTGGGCAGGAAGACCGAGTTCGGAATGCCCGCCTGCTGCTCGGCAAAGGTATCCTCGGCATAGCCCGAGACGAAGACCACCTGTGTCTGTGGCCGATCGACCAGTGCCTCGCGCACCCAGGTCGGCCCGTCCTTGCCGGGCATGATGACGTCGGTCACGAAGATGTCGACCTTCAGCTCCGGATCCGCGAGCAGGGTCAGCGCCGCCTCCGCATCCTCCGCCTCCAGAACAGTAAGCCCCCGCAGCCGCAGGGCCCGCGCGGCAAAGGCCCGCACCGGCGCCTCATCTTCCACCAGCAGCACGACGCCCTCGGCATGACGGGCCAGGGGACCGGGTTCCGCTGGTCGGGCGACCCGGTCGGGTTCGACCAGGGCGGCGCGATGCGGCAGCATGAGCGTGAAGCAGCTGCCCTCTCCCGGCGCGCTGTCGACGAAGACATAGCCACCGCTCTGCTTGACGATGCCGTAGACGGTCGAGAGGCCCAGCCCCGTGCCTTCCCCGGGCCGCTTCGTGGTGTAGAAGGGCTCGAAGATCTTTTGAAGCTTCTCGGTCGGGATGCCGCAGCCGTGGTCCATGACCCGGATCCTGATCCATTCGCCCGCGGGCACGATGGCGCGGTCGCGCTGCATCGGGGCATCGAGCCGAAGGTTGTCGGTTTCGACCACGATCTCTCCGCCTTGGGGCATGGCATCGCGAGCGTTGACCACGAGGTTCATCAGCACCTGTTCGAGCTGACGCCGATCGGCGCGGACCTGCTTGAGGTCGGGATCGTGGTTGAGCGTCAGCCTGACCTTTTCCCCGACCAGCCGGTTGAGCAGATGCGTGAGGTCGGACAACGTATCGCGCAGGTCGAGCTGCTCGAGCCTGAGGTTCTGCTTGCGCGAATAGGCCAGCAGCTGACCGACGAGGCTGGCGGCGCGGTTCGCGTTCTGATGGATCTGCGTCAGGTCGCCATAGTCCTGGTCGTCCTTGTCGTGCCGCAGAAGCAAGAGGTCGCAATGACCCGAAATGGCCGTGAGCAGATTGTTGAAATCATGGGCAATTCCCCCGGCGAGCTGCCCGATCGCCTGCATCTTCTGCGCCTGCACGAACTGCGCTTCGAGCGATTTGTGCTCCGTCGCGTCATAGAGCACGGCGACGAGACTGCCAGAGGCATCCGCCTTGCCCAGCGTGACCTGCAGCACCGTGTCCCGCCCGGGGCCGCGCAGCTTAAGAAACTGTGGCCCCGGCACGGCGCGCTCCTCGGCCACTTCGGCGAGCCAGTCGCCCAGTGGCCGCCCGAGACCCTCCAGCAGGTCCGACAGCCTCGTGCCCGGACCGGGCGACTCCGGCAGCAAAGTTTGGGCCGCCTGGTTCGCCTCCAGGATGATGCCGTTCCGGTCCAGCCGCAGGAGCGGCACCGGAAGCCCGTCGATCCCGGTGCTCTCGGGATCGCGTGGCACGCTGTCGGGCGGCAGGAGATAGATTTCGCGCCGTCCCGCGGCGGCGGGGATCTCGGCCACGATGGTTTCAGCAGGCTGGGCCGTTCCATGCAGGAGCTGCACGCGCCCCGGCTTGGGGGGCTCGGGGCCGAAGATGGCCTCGAGCGTGCCGGCGCGCCCGCCGGTCAGGGCGCGGCAGGCCTCGTTCATGTAGAGGATCGTCCCGGTCGGCCCGGCGGTCAGCATCGGCAGGCCAAGCGCATCGGCCGCCCTGCCGGTTCCGGCCCGCTCCGTCAGATCGTCGATCCGCCACAACAGCGCCCCCGCCCCCAGCCGGGTCACCGTGAGCCGCAGGTGCCCCCGCCGGGTTGCGATCATGTCCTGGGCCGAACCCTCGACGGCGGCGCGCTGGCGCAGGCGCGACAGTGTGGCCGAGGGGGTCGCGAAATGGCGCGAGAGCGCGGCAGTAAGCGTGCCGCAGCGCGCGCCGAACCGCTGGGACGCAGCCAGGTTGCAATCCAGTATCGTGCCTTGCATGTCGCTGAGCAGGCCGGGCACGGTATCACGCTCGATGATCCGCGCGCCGAGCCGCACGAGATCGCGGCGCAGTCGTGCCTGGCGCAGGCGGCGTATCCCGAACAGCCCGGCAACGCAGGCCAGCGTCGAGCCGAGCAGCAGCAGCGCCAGCGCCGCATGGCCATCGGGCGACAGGGCCGCCGCCGCCAGGGCCATGGAGGCCATGCCGAGAATGGCTGCCAGATGCGCGGCGCCCGGGAGGGCATCTCCGTCGTCGGCCGCCATGGCCGGCAGATCGAGTTCGACCACCTCTGTCTCCTCCGATGTCCTCTCAGATAAAAAAGGTCAAAAACACTAACGCCGGGTTAAAGAATGCGGCTCAGCCCCGCTCGAACCTCACCAGAAAGAAGCCGTCCCCGTCTTCGTCGGGCAACCGTCGCATCCGGTCGCACAGGCGCCATAGCGGATGCCGCTCCAGAAAGGCCGTGACGATGGCGTCGTTTTCCTCGTGCAGCACCGAGCAGGTCGCATAGCTCAGGCTGCCCCCCGGCGCGACATGGGCAAGCGCCTCGTCGAGCAGCCGGGCCTGCAGCCGCGCGAGGTCGCGCAACGTCTCGGGGCTCAGCCGCCATTTGCCGTCCGGGTCGCGGCGCCAGGTGCCGCTGCCCGAGCAGGGCGCATCGACGAGCACGTGATCATATCGCGCGGTGCCGAGATCTTCGGCCAGATCGATCCGCACCCCGGCGCGCGCCGCGCGCACGGGGATGTCGCGCATGCGTGCGGCGCTGATGTCATGCGCCGTCACCGCGACCTTTGCCCGCCCGGCCAGCGCCAGCCCCTTGCCGCCGCCACCGGCGCAGTAATCGAGCACGCTCTGGCCATCGCGCAGCGGCAAGCGCAGCATGGCGGCTTGCGAGGAGGCGTCCTGCAGCTCGACGAGACCATCGGTGAAGGCGCGGCTGCGCGACAGCGCCCTTTCGCCCGAGGTCACCCGCAAGGCGCCGTCGACCGTCTCATGCGCGACGGTGTCGATGCCCTCCTGCGCGAGCGCTTCGATCGCGGTCGCGACATCGGCGCAGCGCGGATTGACGCGCAGATAGACCGGTGCGCGCCTGCGCAGCGCAAGGGCGGCGGGCCCGGCTTCGCGCCCGAGATCCGCCTCGAACCGCTGCCAGAGCCAGTCCGGCAGGTCGTGCGCCACCGCCGCCTGTGGCTGATCGGCGGGGGCCGTGGCGTCTGCGGGAGACAGTGCGGCGGGCGCATGCCCCTGTCCGGTGAAGACGAGATCGAGATCCGCACCGTCCTCGCGCAGCAGCCCGATCATGATTCCGCGGCCCGTCTGCGCCCCGCCGCCATGGGCGGCCGAACGCCTTCGCCGCCAGCCGTCGAACACGTGATCGCGTACCGCGGCCCGGTCCTTGGAGCCCGCGTAGCGGCTGCCGCGCGACCAGCGCAGCAACGCCTTCTCCACCGGCATCCCGGCAAGGCAGTCGTCGAGCACGCCGATCGCGGCGGCGACGCGCGCGGCCGGGGTCATCGACCCCTCCCCCGCAACGCCCGCCTGACCGGCGCCGCACTGCTTCTCCGCGACGTCTGCATTCCGTCCTGCCGCATCATCTCACGCCCATTCACCGTTTCGGGCCATGCTCTATACTGGCAGCGGCCTGGAATGAAGGCCGCCACTCATCCACGGGGCGGCGGCGCTTTGGCGGCTTCTCACGAATGACGCCCTCATGCCCTTGAAGATGGGCGGAAGATTGCACCATATGTCGTGCATGGCCCGTGTCCTCCTCCTTTGCCTGCTCGTGCTGGGCTTTGCCGCGCAGCTGGTGCCCGCGTCGGCCGGGCCGGTGGCACAGATGCATTCCGGTGCGGCGATGGACATGGCCGATTGCCTCGACTGCCCGGCGCAAACGCCCGCAGCCGGCGAAGCCTGCGAGGCCTCAGGCGTTTGCGCGGCAGCGCCTACCGCCCTGCCCCTGTTGGAGACTGCAGAGGTCTTTGCCCCGCGGCTGCATGACCTGTGGTTCGCCCAATTTCAGGACGCGTTCCCGAGCGGAGATCCCGCTCCTCTGTTGGAGCCGCCCCGTCCTCTGATCTGAAGCCGTCCGCTCCCTCGGGGTGCGGACCGAGGTCGCCCATGGCGCGACACCGTGCTCATGCCCCCCGAGGAGCGCGTAGAGATCGCGTTCCGGGCCGAGGCCTCGGCGACTGGACGCTGCATTGCCAGGTCCTGTCACACTAGCCCGCCGGCATGGCACCTCTCATCCGCGTCACCGGCGCGGCCTGATCCCAGCAAGGAGATTTCAGATGAAGACCCTCAAGACCCTCGCAACCGCCACCTTGTTCAGCCTCACCGCCCTGCCGGTGCTGGCCGGGACGATGACGCTTTACAAGGATCCGAACTGCGGCTGCTGCGCGGCCCATGCCGAGTACCTGCGCGAGAACGGCTTCGAGGTCGAGATCGTCGAGACCTACGACCTCGCCACCGTCAACGCCGAGGCCGGCGTTCCGCTCGGCAAGCAGGGCTGCCACACCGCGCTGATCGACGGCTATGCCGTCAGCGGCCACGTCCCCGCCGACATCCTGTCGCGCTTTCTCGAGGAGGCGCCCGAGGCGGTCGGTCTCAGCCTGCCCGGTATGCCGATAGGCGCGCCCGGCATGGGCGACGATCCGGATGCCGAACTCGACGTCGTGATGATCGGCGCCGATGGCACGGTGCAGCCCTACCCGGCCGAGTGACCTACACGGATCGGTGCCGTCCGGCGCCGGTCCCTTAACGACAGATAACAGGAGGCCCGCATGATGGGACCCGGAATGATGACCGCCTCGGGCGGATGGATGATGCTCGGCATGGGGGCGGTCTGCCTGCTGGCCGTTCTGGTGCTGCTGCTGGCCGCGGCGGCGCTGATCAAATACTTGCGCCGTTCGGACGGCTAGGCATGGCGCGACGCATGACACCCGCGCTCATTGCCGGTGCGGGCGCGGCGGTGCTGGGGGTCGGGGCGCTCGCGCTCTGGCCTTCGGCCGGCGATGCACGCGAAGAGGGTCGACAGCTCTATCTAGATAACTGTGCCTCGTGCCACGGCGCCGATCTGGAAGGCCAGCCCGACTGGCGCCGTCCCGGCCCCTCGGGCCACCTGCCCGCCCTGCCGCATGACGAGACCGGCCACACCTGGCACCACCCGGACCGGATCCTGCGCGAGATCATCCTGCGCGGCTCGGCCGAAGTGGTCGGGAACGGCTACGAGAGCGACATGCCGGGCTTTGAAGACCTGCTCGGCGAGAGGGAGGTCACGGCGATCCTCGACTACCTCAAGTCCGAATGGCCCGAGCGCGAGCGCAGCCACCAGGCCCGGGTCACCGCAGCCGACATGGCGGGCGACTGAGACGACCTGGTGACGCCAATATGCCGACCGGACCAGCGTCCGGTCGGTACGAAACCGGGGCTCACCCGATAGGCGTTGTTGCAGAACTCCCCGCCTGACGGTTTCCGGCGCGGATCGGCCGCATAGATAGGCGGCATGACCATGCCCATGCCTACCCGCTACCGCACGACGAACTGGTCTGC
>NZ_JAMYXC010000251.1 GCF_024159025.1 Limimaricola litoreus | reverse complement strand
TCTCGGGCCGCTGACGCTGGCCCGCACGCTCGACGCGCTCTGCGCGACCGAGACGCTGCCGCCCGTGCTCAATCTCGCCCAGCCCGGCGCGGTCGGCATGGACGAGATCCTCACCTGCGCGGGCGCGCGCTGGGGCTGGCGTGCCGCCCCGTCCACGGCCCTGCCGCGCACGCGGCTCGACACTTCGCGCCTTGCGGCATCGATCGGTGCCGTCGCGCCCGCCACCGCGCCGGGGCTGATGGCCGAGGCGCGCATGGCCGGCTGGACCCTCGCATGACCCGTTCCAAGCGTCTTTTCGATCTTGCCGTGTCGCTGCTGCTGCTGGCGCTGCTCTGGCCGGTGCTGCTGGTTCTGGTGCTGCTTTTGCTGGCCTTCGAGGGGCGGCCGATCTTCTACGTGGCCGAACGGATGCGCACGCCGCACGAGGCCTTCGGCCTGATCAAGCTGCGCACCATGCGCCCTGCCGCCTATGGCAGCCGCGCCACCGGGGTGACCGGCGGCGACAAGTCGGCCCGCATGTCGCGGCTGCATCGGCTGCTGCGGCGCAGCCGGGCCGACGAGCTGCCGCAGCTGTGGAACGTCATTCGTGGCGACATCAGCCTCGTCGGGCCGCGCCCGCCCCTGCGGGTCTATGTCGAGGCCTTTCCCGAGCTCTATACGCAGGTGCTGCGCTCGCGGCCGGGGATCACCGGGCTTGCCAGCCTGCGCTACCACGCGACCGAGGAGCGGCTGCTTGCGGCCTGCCGCTCGGCGGAGGAGACCGACGCGGTCTATCGGCGCCGCTGCGTGCCGCGCAAGGCCCGGCTCGACCTTGTGTACCAGCGTCACGTCACCCCGTGTTTCGACCTGTGGTTGCTTGCCCAGACAGCAAGAACCGTGCTGCCACAGCGGCGCAGCGCCCGGCCCGTGGGGCCGCCTCGGCGGGTTCCCGCCAAGGATGATTGATTTATGACGTCACGTCGGATAACTCTGTGAACGGTTTTTCTGAGATGCGAGCGGGAATGACGAAAGCGGTCGCACGGGACGGGACTGCGTGGGACGGCTTTTTCGATAAAGTGGGCAAGGCGATGGAAATGCTCGGCATCATCACGCGCCTGTCACGCGCCACCAAGCAATGGCTGATCCTGACGAACGACGTGCTGCTGGTGCCGGTGGCGATGCTGCTGGCGATGGCGCTGCAGCTCAACGCGTTTCCCGACAGCAGCCACATGATGCGCAACTGGCTGCTCATCCCGGTGCTCATGGCGGTCTGCGCCCTGGTCGAGATCGGCATGAACATCCACCGGGTGCAGCTCAAGGCCTATGAAAGCCGGGCCATCGCGCTGTCGGCGGCGCATGCGGCGATCCTCGGGCTTTCGGGTTGGCTGATCGAGCGGGCGGGCGGCGGCAACACGCCCGGTGCCACCTTCGTCACCTTCTCCATGGTCTATCTGCTGCTGGCGGTGAGCAGCCGGGCGGTGATGCTCAAGCTGGTGCTGAACGCCTATCGCCAGCAGCCCAAGCTGCGCGTGCTGGTCTACGGCGCCGGGCGCACGGGTCAGCAGCTCGTCGCCGCGCTGAGGACCGACGAGACGGTCCGCCCCGTGGCCTATATCGATGACAACAAGATGCTTCAGGGCGCGATCATGCAGGGGCTGCACGTGCATGCCCCCGCCGCGATCGCGCGGCTGGTGCGCACCAAGCGGATCGACCGGGTGCTTCTGGCCATGCCGTCGGTGCCGCGCGCCCGGCTGGCGCAGCTCTCGCGGCAGCTCGAGGACAAGGGGCTGGACGTGCAGACCCTGCCCTCCTTCGCGCAGCTGGCCGGCAATGGCGTGCCGCTCGTCGAGCAGCTGCGCCCGGTGGTACCGGGGCAGTTCCTCGGCCGTGCGCCGCTCGATGCCGAGCTGCCCGGCGGCTCGGAGACCTATCGCGGCCGCGCGGTGCTGATCTCGGGCGCGGGCGGCTCCATCGGCTCCGAGCTGTGCCGTCAGATCCTCGCCTGCCGTCCGCGGCGGCTGGTGCTGTTCGAGCTGTCCGAGCTTGCGCTCTACAAGCTCGACCAGGAGCTTTCGGCGCTGGCGCTCGACCTGCGGGTGGAGATCGTGCCGGTGCTGGGGTCGGTCTGCGACGCGCCGCTGGTGCGCCGGGTGCTGGCCGACCACGAGGTCGAAATCGTGCTGCACGCCGCCGCCTACAAGCACGTGCCGCTGGTCGAGCAGAATCCGGTGGCGGGCTTTGCCAACAACGTGCTGGGCACCCACACCCTCGCCCAGGCCGCCGGCGAGGCGGGGGTGGCGCGCTTCATCCTTATCTCGACCGACAAGGCGGTGCGCCCCAAGAACATGATGGGCGCCTCCAAGCGCATGGCCGAGCTTGTGGTGCAGGATCTCGCCAACCGCTCCAAGACGACGATCTACTCCATGGTCCGCTTCGGCAACGTGCTCGGCTCCTCGGGCTCGGTGATCCCGCTGTTTCACGATCAGATCTGCAAGGGCGGCCCCGTCACCCTGACCCACCGCGAGGTGACGCGCTACTTCATGACGATCCCCGAGGCCGCGCGCCTCGTGCTCGTCGCGGGCACCTTCGCCACCGGCGGAGACGTCTTCGTGCTCGACATGGGCGCGCCGGTGCAGATCTACGATCTTGCGCGGCAGATGATCGAATCCGCCGGTTACAAGGTGCGCGACGAGCAGAACCCCGAGGGCGACATCGAGATCCGGCTGACCGGGCTGCGGGCGGGCGAAAAGCTGCACGAGGAGCTGCTGATCGGCGAGAACCAGATCGGCACGCCGCACCCCAAGATCATGCTGGCGCGCGAGGCGCATCTGAGCGAGATCGAGGTCGCCGCCGGGATGAAGGCGCTGCGCGCGGCCGTGGCCGAGAGCGATGACGATGCGCTTCGCGCCGTGGTGGCCCGCTGGGTCGAAGGCGGCAGGGCGCTCATCGATCGCCCCGTCCCCCGGATCGAAAGCCGGGATCAGATCCCGGCCACCTGAGCCGTTTACGCGTCCTGCGTCTGCGCGGTGGCATAGCCCTGCGGGTTGGCCGATTGCCAATGCCACAGGTCGCGCGCCATCGCCTCGACCCCGTATTCGGCGCGCCAGCCCAGCGCCTGCGCCGCGCGGGTGCAATCGGCCTGCATCTCGGCGATGTCGCCGGCCCGGCGCGGCAGCACCTCGACCGGCAGCTCCCGGCCCACCGCCTTGGAGAAGGCCGCGTGCATCTGGCGCACGGAGTAGCCCTGCCCGGTGCCGATGTTGTAGGTCTCGGTCCCCTCGATCCCGCGGGCGCGATCGAGCGCCGCGACATGGGCGCGGGCGAGATCGACGACATGGATGTAGTCGCGCACGCCGGTGCCGTCGGGCGTGGGGTAATCATCGCCGAAGATCCGCAGTTTTGCCTGCCGCCCCGTCGCCACCTGCGCGAGGAAGGGCATCAGGTTGTTGGGAATGCCGGCCGGGTCCTCGCCGATGCGGCCCGAGGCATGGGCGCCCACGGGGTTGAAGTAGCGCAGCAGCATCGCCGCGGCCCCGGGGCGCGCCGCCGCCCAATCCGTGAGGATCTGCTCGGCGAAGCGCTTGGTATGGCCATAGACGCTGGTCGGCGCGAGCGGGTGCTCCTCCGTGTAGGGGAGGAACACCGGCTCGCCGTAGACCGTAGCCGAGGAAGAGAAGATGATCCGCCCGCAGCCCGCCGCCTCCATGGCGCGCAGCAGCGACAGCGTGCCCGAGACGTTGACGTCGTAATAGGCGACCGGCTTCTCGACGCTTTCTCCCACGGCCTTGAGCCCGGCGAAATGGATCACCGCCTCGGGGCGGAAGGCGTCGAAGACCCGCCCGAGCGCCGCGGTGTCGCGGATATCGGCCTCATGCGCCTCCAGCGCGCCGCGCGGCACCAGCTCACCGACCCGGCGCAACGCCTCGGGCGTGCCGTTGGAGTAATTGTCGACGCAGGCCACCTCGTGGCCACGCTCGAGAAGCTCCACGAGGGTATGGCTGCCGATGTAGCCCGCCCCGCCCGTCACCAGTACCCGCATTCCATGCCTCCAGATCGCTGCCCCGCGAGGCTATCCGACCGGGTCGCGCACCACCAGTGCCGCGATGCGGCAAAGCTCAGACGCCGCTGGCCGGAATGCCCGAACGCGCCACCGGGCGCGGCGCGGTCAGCACCTTCCACGAGGACAGCGCCCGGTTCACCGGCCCTTGCGGCGCGCGTGCGACGAATTCGCCGTGGCCCTCATGGGTGTCGAGCGCGCCGTCGCGCAAGGAGACATGGCCGCGGCTCAGCACGTAGCGTGGCAGGCCCTTCACCCGCTGGCCTTCGAAGACGTTGTAATCGATCGCCGAGGCCTGCGCGGCGGCGGTGATGGTCTTTTCCTTCTGCGGATCCCAGACGACGATGTCGGCATCCGCACCGACGAGGATCGCGCCCTTTCTCGGGTAGCAGCCGAGGATCTTGGCGACGTTGGTCGAGGTGACGGCGACGAATTCGTTCATCGTGAGCCGTCCCGTGCCGACGCCATGCGTCCACAACAGCGGCATCCGGTCCTCCAGCCCGCCGGTGCCATTCGGGATCTTGGTGAAATCGCCCACCCCGTTGCGCTTCTGCTCGGTGGTAAATGCGCAGTGATCGGTCGCCACGACCGAGAGCGTGCCGGAGGCCAGACCGGCCCAGAGGCTGTCCTGATGGCGCTTGTCGCGAAACGGCGGGCTCATCACCCGGCGCGCGGCGTGGTCCCAGTCGGGGTGGGCGTATTCGCTCTCGTCGAGAATGAGGTGCTGGATCAACGGCTCGCCCCAGACCCGCTTGCCCTGCATCTTGGCCCGCCGGATCGCCTCATGCGCCTCCTCGCAGGAGGTGTGGACCACATAGAGCGGCACGCCTGCCATGTCGGCGATCATGATGGCGCGGTTGGTGGCCTCGCCCTCGACCGATGAGGGCCGCGAATAGGCATGCGCCTCGGGGCCGGTGTTGCCCTGGGCCAGAAGCCGCGCCTGAAGCTCGGCCACCACGTCGCCGTTCTCGGCATGCACCATCGGGATCGCGCCCAGCTCGGCGCAGCGCGAGAAGGAGGCGAAGAGCTCGTCGTCATTCACCATCAGCGCGCCCTTGTAGGCCATGAAATGCTTGAAGCTGGTGATGCCGTGATCGCGCACCACCGTCTCCATTTCGTCGAAGACCTGCCGGTCCCACCAGGTGATCGCCATGTGGTAGGAATAGTCGCAGGCCGCCTGCCCCGACTTGTTGTGCCATGTCTTGAGCGCATCGAGCAGGCTCTGGCCGGGGCTGGGCAGCGCGAAATCGACGACCATGGTCGTGCCGCCGGCGATGGCGGCGCGGGTGCCCGAGGCGAAGTCGTCGGTCGAATGGGTGCCCATGAAGGGCATCTCCAGATGGGTGTGCGGGTCGATCCCGCCGGGCATCACGTAGCAGCCCGTGGCGTCGAGCACCTCGTCGCCGGTCAGGCCGCGGCCGATCGCGGTGATCCGGCCCCCTTCGATCAGCAGATCCGCCTCGTAGGTGAGATCCGCCGTGACGATCGTGCCGTTCCTGATGACCGTGGAGCCCATGCCGTTTCCCTCTGTGTCAGGCCCGGCCCCGCCTGCGGGGGCCGTGGCGCGTCCCGAGGCTCAAAGGCGCCCCGGCTCGAAAGGGTCGGCGGACGGTCGGGGGGCGGCGGCGCGGGTTCGGCCGGCATCGCCCCCTTTGGGCCCTCGGATCAGCTGGCCGGGCGCGGCCCCACGGTGCCGTCGTCGTTCTCGCACAGGGGCGCACCGGCGGAATCGCGCACCGGGTAGCCGCTCAGCGGCTCGGTGCGTTCGATCGAAAACAGGTAGCAGCCGTCGCCGTTCTGGAACACCGCCGAGGGCGGGGTGCCGGGCAGCAGCGCGTCGAGCACCACGGCGGGAGCCGAGACGTTCTCCTGCGGAGCGGAGGCGACCACCGCTTCCGGGCCCGGCGCGGGTGCTGCGGGTGCCGGGGTCGGCGCGGCGCTGGCAATCGGGGCGGAGGCCACGGGGGCCGGGGTCGAGAGACGCGCCGAGGGCTCCGGCGCGGGCGTCGGCGCAGGCGCGGGAGCCGGTGCAGGAAAGACAGGGGCCGGCTGTTCGACCGCGACGGTGGTCAGCTCCTCGCAGGCGGCCAGCAGGGGCAGCAGCGCCAGCACGGGCAGCATTCGGGTCATTCTGGGCATCGGACTCTCCTGAAACTTCGACTTCCCGATCCAGAGAGGCCGGAAGGGGGGCAGGTCAAGCCTGCCGTCACGCCTGGGGCCCCTCACCGGACCACCTCCGCCGCCTCGATGACCGCGTGCAGCAGCACATCCGCGCCCTTCGCCGCCCAATCGGGCGTGATCTCCTCGGCCTCGTTGTGGCTCAGCCCATCCTTGCACGGGCACATGACCATCGCCGTGGGGGCGATGCCCGCGATCCAGCAGGCGTCGTGCCCCGCGCCCGAGACGATGTCGCGATGCGCGTGGCCCAGCCGCTCGGCGGCGGCGCGGACCATGCCCACGCAACCGGGATCGAAGGTCACCGGCTCGAAATGCCCCGTGGGCTCGATCTCGAGCCCCAGCCCCAGTTCCTCCGCGATCCGCTTCGCCTCGGCCTCGACCTCGGCGCGCATGGCGGCGAGCTTGGCTGCGTCGGGCGAGCGGATGTCGACGGTGAACACCGCCCGGCCGGGGATCACGTTGCGCGAATTGGGCCAGACATTCGCCTGCCCCACCGCGCCCACCGCTTCGGGCTGGTGCGCCATGGCGATGCGGTGCACGGCCTCGGTGATCCGCGCCATGCCGAGCCCGGCGTTGACGCGCATGTGCATCGGGGTGGAGCCGGTATGGCTCTCCTTGCCGGTGAGCCGGACCTCCAGCCACCACAGACCCTGCCCATGGGTCACCACGCCGATCTCCTTGTCTTCGGCCTCAAGGATCGGCCCCTGCTCGATATGCAATTCGAAAAGGGCGTGTATCTTGCGTGCACCGACCTCTTCCTCGCCCTTCCATCCGATCCGCTCCAGCTCGTCGCCAAAGCGCTTTCCCTCCGCATCCTCGCGCGCATAGGCCCAGTCGAGCCTATGCCGCCCTGCAAAGACGCCCGAGGCCATCATCGCCGGGGCAAAGCGCGTGCCCTCCTCGTTGGTCCAATTGACCACCACGATCGGGCGGCGCGTCGTCACCTCCAGATCGTCGAGGGTGCGGATCACCTCGAGCCCGGCCAGCACGCCGAGCACGCCGTCGTATTTTCCGCCCGTGGGCTGGGTGTCGAGATGGCTGCCCACATAGACCGGCAGCGCCTCGGGGTCGCTGCCCTCGCGGCGGGCGAACATCGAGCCCATCGCGTCCACGCCCATCGAAAGCCCGGAGTCGGCGCACCATTTGGCGAAAAGCGCGCGGCCTTCGGCATCGGCGTCGGTCAGGGTCTGGCGGTTGTTCCCGCCCGCCACGCCGGGGCCGATCTTGGCCATTTCCATCAGGCTGTCCCAAAGCCGCGCGCCGTCGATCCTGAAGTTCTCGCCGGGTGCGGACATGGGGCGTCTCCTGCAGATCGGGGCGGCGCATCGATTTGACCGCCCGGTAAAATTCACGCTATCAAAGCGCCGTCACCAGTCAAGCACGGGCTGCGCCCGGGGGCCAGGGACCGGCGACGAGGGAGCGCGACGCGGCTGTCGCGGCGCGCCGCCCCACCGATCAGGACCGGCAGATGAACGACACCCCTCCGCAGACCCGCATCCAGGCGCGCAACCGCGCGGTGATCCTCGACGCGGCGCTCGAGGTTTTCGCCGCGCGCGGGTTTCGCGGCGCGACGCTCGACCGCATCGCGCAGGTGGCGGGGCTCTCCAAGCCCAACCTGCTCTACTACTTCCGCTCCAAGGAGGCGCTGCATCTCGCGATTCTCGAAAACCTGATGGAGCTGTGGCTGGCGCCGCTGCGGGCGCTCGACCCCGAGGGCGAGCCGCGCACACAGATCATGGGCTACGTGCGCCGCAAGCTCGAGATGAGCCGCGACCACGCGCGCGAAAGCCGCCTCTTCGCCAACGAGATCCTGCAAGGCGCGCCGCGCGCCCGGCCGGTGCTCGAAGGCACGCTCAAGGCGCTGGTCGACGAAAAGGCGGAGTTGATCGCGAAATGGGCAGATGAGGGACGAATCGCCCCGGTCGATCCGCACCATCTGATCTTCTCGATCTGGGCGCTGACCCAGCACTACGCCGATTTCGAGGTGCAGTTGCACGCGATCATGGGCGAGACCGACCCCTTTCCCGCCGCCGAGGCCTGGCTCGAGCGCGTGTTCGGCGCGGTGCTCGACCCCGCCGCCCCCCCGGCAGACCGGACCTAGGCTCCCGGGGTCTACTCCGCAGCCTGCGCCATCGGGTTGTTGGGGTGGGTGGTCCAGTCGGCATGATCGGGCGACACCACGCGGCCGGTGCGCGGATCGACGCGGCCCGCCTCCATCGGCACCATCTCGATGCAGTTCTCGACCGGGCAGACATCGACGCACAGGTTGCAGGCGACGCATTCGGCGTCGATCACCTCGAACACCCGGTCGGGCGTCATCGCGATCGCCTGATGGCTGGTGTCTTCGCAGGCGGCATAGCAGCGCCCGCACTTGATGCAGAGATCCTGGTCGATCCGCGCCTTGGCGACGTAGTTGAGATTGAGGTTCTTCCAATCGGTGACGTTGGGCACGGCCTTTCCGACGAAATCAGCGGTGGAGCGGTAGCCCTTTTCGTCCATCCAGTCCGACAGCCCGGCGCAGAGCTCCTCGACGATGCGAAAGCCGTAGGTCATCGCGGCGGTGCAGACCTGCACGTTGCCCGCGCCGAGCACCATGAACTCCGCCGCGTCGCGCCAGGTGGTGATGCCGCCGATGCCCGAGATGGGCATCCCCCGCGTCGCCTCGGCCCGCGCGATCTCGGAGACCATCGACAGCGCGATCGGCTTCACCGCGGGGCCGCAATAGCCGCCGTGGCTGCCCTTGCCGTCGATCGTGGGCTCGGGCGCCATCCGGTCGAGATCGACCGCGGTGATCGAATTGATGGTGTTGATCAGGCTCACCGCATCGGCGCCGCCGCGCCGCGCGGCCTCGGCCGGCTTGCGGATGTCGGTGATGTTGGGGGTGAGCTTCACGATGACGGGGCGGTCGTAATACTGCTTGCACCAGCGCGCGACCATCTCGATGTATTCGGGCACCTGCCCCACCGCCGAGCCCATGCCGCGCTCGCTCATGCCATGCGGGCAGCCGAAGTTCAGCTCGATCCCGTCGGCGTTGGTCTCGGCCACGCGCGGCAGGATCGCCTTCCACGCCGCCTCTTCGCAGGGCACCATGATCGAGGCGATCAGGGCGCGATCGGGATAGTCGGCCTTCACCCGCGCCATCTCCTCGAGATTGGTCTCGAGGTCGCGGTCGGTGATCAGCTCGATGTTGTTGAGGCCGAGCACCCGCCGGTCGGCCCCGTGCACCACGCCGTAGCGCGGGCCGTTGACGTTGACGACCGGGGGCCCCTCGGCCCCCAGCGTCTTCCAGACCACCCCGCCCCAGCCGGCCTCGAAGGCGCGGCGGACGTTGTATTCCTTGTCCGTCGGCGGCGCGGAGGCAAGCCAGAACGGGTTGGGGCTCTCGATGCCCAGGAACCGGGTGGTCAGGTCGGCCATCTCATCATCCTTTCGGTGGGGTGGCGTGCATCACGATGGTGTTGCCCTCGCTGTCGCGGAACATCGCGAAGCGCTCGGTGTCGCTCCAGGGCAGCTCGGTGGGATTCGACACGAAATGCACCCCCTGCTCCTTCAGCCGTGCCGCCTCGGCATCGACATCGGGGCATTCGAGATAGAGCGCGGGCACCTCTTCGGAGAAGCTGACCTCGTGGCGCCGGGCGAACTGGATCTTAGTCTGCGTGTCCGGCAGCTTCATCATGATCATGCGCCAGTCGTCGTCGAGCTCGGCGTCGAGCGCGACCTCCATGCCGATCTTTTCGCGGTAGAAGGTCAGCGCGCGATCCTGGTCGTCGACCGGAATCGGTAGAATGAAGATGCCCGTGAATGCCATTTGTTTAGCCCGTCAGTGTGCTGTGAATGTCCTCGGCGGCATCCCGACCCTGCGCCACGGCCGTGACGGTCAGGTCGTCGCCGCCCGCTGCACAGTCTCCCCCGGCCCAGACCTTGTCCATGGTGGTGCGGCCGCTACCCTGCGTCACAACTTTTCCCTGTACGGTTTTCAACCCGCTCGCGTCGCCCAATCGCTGCCCCACGGCGCGAAACATCTGGTCGGCCGGCAGGGTGAAGCGCTCACCGGTGGCTAAGAGCCCGCCCGGCCCCTCGGCCATCCGCTCGAACACCACCGCCGATAGCCGCCCCTCTCCCTCGACCGCCACGGGCGCCGCCTCGAAGATCAGCCGCACGCCGCGCCGCGCTGCGAGATCCTGCTCGAAACCGCTGGCGCCCATCTTGCTGCGCGACCGCCGATAGACCAGCGTCACGCTTTCGGCGCCCAGCCCCTTGGCCTGCACCGCACAATCGATCGCCGTCATGCCGCCGCCGATCACCACCACGTCGCGGCCGATCGGCAAGCTCGCCAAGTCATCGGCCTGCCGCAGCGCCGAGATGAAGGTCACGGCGTCATGCATCCCCTCGACCTCGGGCCCCTCGAGACCCAGCGCGTTGACGTCCCCCAGGCCGATGCCGAGAAAGACGGCGTCGTAGTCCTCGCGCAGCGCGTCGAGCGTCACCTCGCGCCCGAGCCATTGGCCGTGCCGCAGCTCGATGCCGCCGATCCCCATGATCCATGCCGCCTCGCGCGCCGCGAAGTCGTCGACCGACTTGTAGGCGGCGATGCCGTATTCGTTGAGCCCGCCGGGCTTGGGCGCACCCTCGTGGATCACGACGTCATGCCCGTGCCTTGCCAGCCGATGCGCGCAAGCAAGCCCCGCCGGCCCCGCACCGACCACCGCCACGCGCTTGCCGGTGCGGGGCGCGCGGGTGAAGGGATGTCCCTGCCGTGCCATCAGGCTGTCGGTGGCGTGGCGTTGCAGCAGGCCGATCTCGACCGGCTTGCCCTCGGCCGCCTCGCGCACGCAGGCCCCCTCGCACAAGACCTCGGTCGGGCAGACCCGGGCGCACATGCCGCCCAGTATGTTGGCCTCGAAGATCTCGCGCGCCGCCGTCTCGGGGCGACCGCCCTGGATCTCGCGGATGAAGAGCGGGATGTCGATCTCGGTCGGGCAGGCCGTCACGCAGGGCGCATCGTGGCAGAAGTAGCAGCGATCGGCGGCGACCCGTGCCTCATGCGCGCTCAGCGGCGGATGCAGATCGGCGAAATTCTCCGCGAGGGCGTCGGCGCTCAGGCGTCCGGCAATGGGGCCGGGCTGGCCGGTCTGTGGCTGGGCAGGCATGAGACGTCCCCCGTGGCGGCATTCCGTTGGACCGAGCCTGACACGGTTTCTTTTTTTCCCAAACGGTAAATTTTGAGCGCCGCGTGAATCCTGTTTTCCTTGACCGCCACGACCGCGCGGGCAGAGTGGGCGCGACACCTGCCAGCGAGGGCCCCCATGGACGATCTGATGCACAACGACCCCGCCCGCGTCATCGAGGCCGACCGCGCCCATGTCTGGCACCACATGATCCAGCACCGCGCGCTGGAGACGACCGATCCGCGCATCATCGTCGAGGGGCGCGGGATGCGGGTGTGGGACATCACCGGCCGCGAGCATCTGGATGCCGTCTCGGGCGGCGTCTGGACCGTCAACGTCGGCTACGGGCGGGAGCGCATCGCCGACGCGGTGCGCGATCAGCTGGTGAAGATGTGCTATTTCGCGGGCGCGCAGGGCACCGTGCCCGGCGCCCGCTTTGCCGAGACGTTGATCGCCAAGATGCCGGGGCTGTCGCGGGTCTATTTCGCCAATTCCGGCTCGGAGGCCAATGAGAAGGCCTTCAAGATGGTGCGCCAGATCGCCCATAAGCATCACGGCGGTCGCAAGTCCAAGATCCTCTACCGCGAGCGCGACTACCACGGCACCACCATCGCCTGCCTCTCGGCGGGCGGGCAGATGGAGCGCAACGCGCAATACGGCCCCTTCGTGCCGGAGTTCGTGATGGTGCCGCATTGCCTGGAGTACCGGGCGCAGGACGGGCTCGCGGGCGAGGACTACGGCGTCCGGGCCGCGGAGGCGATCGAGGAGGTGATCCTGCGCGAGGGCCCCGACACGGTGGGCGCGCTCTGCCTCGAGCCGATCACCGCCGGCGGCGGCATCATCCTGCCGCCCGAGGGGTATTGGGAGAAGGTGCAGGAGATCTGCCGGAAATACGACATCCTGCTGCATATCGACGAGGTGGTCTGCGGCATGGGGCGCACCGGCACCTGGTTCGGCTACCAGCAGTTCGGCGTGAAGCCCGATATCGTCACCATGGCCAAGGGCGTGGCCTCGGGCTACGCCGCGATCTCCTGCTGCGTCACCACCGAAGCCGTGTTCGAGAAATTCAAGGACGCCTCCGATCCGATGGCGCATTTCCGCGACATCTCGACCTTCGGCGGCTGCGCCTCGGGCCCTGTCGCCGCGCTCGAGAACCTCGCCATCCTCGAAGAGGAGAACCTGCTCGACAACTCCACCCGCATGGGCGCCTACCTGCAGGAGGGGCTGCGCGGCCTGATGGAGAAGCACGCGCTGATCGGCGATGTGCGCGGCAAGGGGCTTTTCGCGGGGGCCGAGCTGGTAGCCGACCGCGGCACGCGCGCGCCTGCCGCCGAGGCGCTGGTGCAGGCTGTGGTCGCCGACTGCCTCAAGCAGGGCGTGATCATCGGCGCGACCAACCGCTCGGTGCCGGGCTTCAACAACGTGTTGCTGTTCGCGCCCGCACTGATCGCGGGCAAGGCGGAGATCGACGAGATCCTCGCCGCGGTCGACGGCGCGCTGGGCCGGGTCGCCGGTTGAGCCGCGCTTGACCGACTCGCCATGATGGCGGTCTCCTGAAGCCCCGATCCGCCGGGCGCATCACAAGGAGACCCGCCATGCCGCGCTTTCTCGTGCATATCCACACCGGCCCCGCCGATCCCAACAAGGCGACACTGGGCTGCCTCGTCGCCCTCACCGCCGCGCGCAAGGGCCACGAGGTGACCGTGTTCTTCGCGGGCGACGGGGTGCATCTGCTGGCCGCCGATCATGCCGGGCTCGAAGGGGCGGGCACGGGGCGTCTCGGCGATCACCTGACCGGGCTGGCCGAGGCGGGCGCGCGGTTTCGCGTCTCGGGCATGTCGGCCAAGGCACGGGGCTATGACGACGGGCTGCTCGAAGCCCACCCGGCCGAGTTCGCCATGCCCGAGGTGCTTGTCGATCTCGCCCATGCGGCCGACACCGTGCTGAGCTACTGATCCCGATATGTGAAACCGCTGTCCGGAATGTGGTCCGCCCCCTTGTGTCCGGCGCCGCCGTGGTGACACTCTGCCCTCACCGCGAAACAGCAGCGAGAGAGCCAGATGACGGGCGCAGAAGCGATACATCCCGACCTCAAGGAGGCCTCGGTCTTCGTGACGGGCGGCGCGAGCGGCATCGGCGCCGCGCTGGTCGAGGGCTTCCTGCGCCAGGGCGCGCGCGTGGCCTTCTTCGACAAGGCCGATGCGAGCGAGACGGTGGAGGCGATGGAGGCGCGCACCGGCAACCGCCCGCTCGTCATCCAGGGCGACGTGACCGACACGCCCGCGCTGATGGCCGCGATCGACACCGCCGCCACCACCCATGGCCCGGTCACGGTGCTGGTCTCCAATGCCGCGAACGACACGCGCTTCGATGCGCAGGATCTGACCGAGGCCGAGTGGGACGCCTGTCTGGACTTGAACCTCAAGCCCTATTTCTTCGCCGCGCAGAAGGTCGCGCCGATGATGGAGGCGGCGGGCGGCGGCGCGATCATCAACATGTCCTCGGGCAGCTACCTGATGGGCGTGCCGCGCCTTGCGCCCTATGTCGCCTCCAACGCCGCGATCATGGGGCTGACCCGCAGCCTCGCGCGCGAATGGGGCGGCCGCGACATCCGCATCAATGCCGTGGCGCCGGGCTGGGTAATGACCGAGCGGCAAAAAGAACTCTGGGCCACGCCCGAGGCGCAGGAGCGGCACCGCGCGCAGCAATGCCTGCCCGAGCTGATGCAGGCCGAGGATCTCGTCGGCGGCGTGCTGTTTCTCGCCTCGCGGGCCTCGCGCATGGTCACTAGCCAGATGCTGGTGATCGACGCGGGCGTGAGCATGACAGGATGAGCCGCCCCGACTGGATCGCGCTCGACTGGGGCACGACGCATCTGCGCGCCTGGGCGATGAGCGCCTCTGGCACGGTGCTGGACGAGCGCGTCTCCGACCGCGGCATGGGCCGGCTCGACCCGGACGAGTTCGAACCCGTGCTGCGCGAGGCCTGCGCCGACTGGCTCGGCGAGGGCGGCGTGCCGATGATCGCCTGCGGCATGGTCGGCGCGCGTCAGGGCTGGGCCGAGGCGGCCTATGCGCCCGTCCCCTGCCCGCCGCTTTCGCCCGCGCTCACCGCCGTGCCGGGTCGGCTCGACGCCTGGATCATCCCCGGCCTGTCGCAATCGGACCCGGCCGACGTGATGCGCGGCGAGGAGACGCAGATCGCGGGCTTCCTCGCGCTCAACCCCGGCTGGGACGGGGTGCTGTGCCTGCCCGGCAGCCATTCCAAATGGGCGCATGTCAGCGCCGGCGAGGTGGTGAGCTTTCGCAGCTTCATGACCGGGGAGCTGTTCGCGGCGCTCTCGGCCCATACCGTGCTGCGCCATTCGATCCCCGCCGAGGGCTGGGACGAGGCGGCGTTCGATGCGGGCGTGGCTGAGACGTTGTCGCGCCCCGAGCGGCTGGCCGCGGCGCTCTTCACCATCCGCGCCGCCGACATCCTGCACGGGCAGGACGGCGCGCAGGCCCGCTCGCGGCTCTCGGGCCTTCTGATCGGGGCGGAACTGGCGGCGGCCAAGCCCTACTGGCTCGGCCAGCAGATCGGCGTGATCGGCGCAGGCGGCCTCGCCTCGCTCTATGTCCGGGCGCTGGGCGCGCAGGGCGCGCCCGCCACCCAAGCCAACGCCACCGCCGCCACGCTGGCGGGGCTCACCGCCGCATGGAAGAAAAGGACGCAAGCATGACCCGACCGCTGATCGCCATTCTGCGCGGCATCACCCCCGAGGAGGCCGTCGCCGCCGCCCATGCGCTGATCGAGGCGGGCATTACCGTGATCGAGGTGCCGCTCAATTCGCCCCGCCCCTTCGAAAGCATCCGCGCCATGGCCGAGGCCTGCGGCGCGCGCGCGCTGATCGGCGCGGGCACGGTGATGACGCCCACGCAGGTCGAGGAGCTGCGTACAGCGGGCGGCAGGCTCGCGGTTTCGCCCAATATGGACACGGAGGTGATCCGCGCCACCATCGCCGCCGGGATGGAAAGCTGGCCCGGCGTGATGACCCCGACCGAGGGCTTTGCCGCGCTGGCCGCGGGCGCCACCGGGCTCAAGCTCTTTCCGGCCAGCCTGATCGGCCCCGATGGTCTCAAGGCGATGCGCGCGGTCTACCCCAGGGAAGCCCGTATCTACGCCGTGGGCGGCGCGGGGGCGTCGAACTTTGGCGAATGGATCGCCGCCGGGGCGGACGGCTTCGGGCTGGGCACCGCGCTCTACACGCCGGGGCTGTCCACCGAGGAGATTGCGGCACGCGCGCGAGAGATCGTCGCCGTCTATGACGAGGCCGTGGCATGACCGAGCTATCCCGTTTCGAAGTCTTCGACGACACCTCCTGCGTGCTGGGCGAAGGGGCGCTGTGGCACCCCGAGCGCGAGCAGCTCTTCTGGTTCGACATCTTGGGGCGGCGGCTGCACACGCCGGGTCAGCACTGGCTGTTCGAGGACATGCCCTCCTGCGCGGGCTGGATCGACCGCGACACGCTCATGGTCGCCACCAACAAGGCGCTGCTCCGGTTCGAGATCGAAACCGGGCGGCAGGAGGTGATCTGCGATTTCGACAGCGACAACCCCGTCACCCGCTCCAACGACGGGCGGGCCGATCCGCATGGCGGCTTCTACGTCTCCACCATGGGCATCGACGGAGAGGTGAACGCAGGCGCGCTTTACCGCTACTACCGGGGCGAGCTGCGGCAGATCCGCCCGGGCATGACCATCCCCAACGCCATCTGCTTTCCACCCGAAGGCGGCTTTTTCCACTACTCCGACACGCCGACCGGCATGATCATGCGCCAGCGCACGGATGGGGACGGCTGGCCCGTGGGCGAGGCGGAGGTCTTCGTCGACCTCAAGCGCTCGGGCCACAACCCCGACGGCGCGGTGGTCGACGCCGAAGGCACGCTGTGGAGCGCGCAATGGGGCAGTTCCCGGCTCGCAGGCTATGATCGCGAGGGGCGCGAGATCGGCGTTCACCCCTGCCCCACCGCGCCGCAGGTCACCTGCCCGGCCTTCGGGGGAGATGACATGAAGACGCTCTACCTGACCTCGGCCACCGCCGGGCTGGAGGAAACCGATATCGCCAGGGCCCCGGATTCGGGCCGCACCTTCGTCACCCGCGCCGTGGCGCCGGGGCAGAGGGAACACCGGGTGATCCTGTGATCCGCTTCGGCACCGACACGTCGGGCCGCGACGTGCATCGCCTGCCGCTCTCGGGGCACGGGCTTTCGGTCGATCTGCTGACGCGCGGCTCGATCCTGCACGCGGTGCGGCTCGACGGTGTGGAGCGCAACCTGACGCTCGGCTCGGACGCGCTTTCCGACTATGACGGGGCGATGAGGTATTTCGGCGCCATCGTCGGTCCCGTCGCCAACCGCATCGCAGGCGCGCGCGCCACCATCGACGGCGCGGAATACCGTTTCAGCGCCAACCACCACCGCGCGCTTCTCCATTCGGGCAGGCACGGCACGCAGTTCAAGATCTGGGATGTGGTCGAGGCGTCCGCCGATGCCGCCACGCTCGCCGTCGATCTGCCCGATGGCAGCGACGGCTTTCCCGGCAATCGCCGGATCGAAGCGCGCTGGTCGCTCCATGCGCCCGCGACGCTACGGTTGGAGCTGAGCGCCACCACAGACGAGCCGACCCTGATGAACCCGGTCAATCACAGCTACTGGAACCTGGCCGGCGCACCGACGATCCAAGGGCACCTGTTGCGCGTCGCCGCCGAGCACTGGCTGCCCACCGACGACGAATCGCTGCCCACCGGCGAGATCGCGCCCAGCGCCGGGAGCGCGCATGACTTTCGCGCGCCGCGCCCCCTCGCGCCCGGCCAGCCGCCGCTCGACCACAACTTCTGCCTGTCGCTGGAGGATGCGGCACTGCGCGAGGTGTTGGAGCTGACCGGCGGCGGGATCTCGCTGCGCGTGGCCACCACCGCGCCGGGGCTGCAGGTCTACGACGGACGCGACACCGACAAGGCCGGTCTTGCCGCCCATGCGGGCCTCGCGATCGAGGCGCAGCGCTGGCCCGACGCGCCGCATCACCCGGCCTTTCCGAGCTTTCGCCTCGCGCCGGGCGAGACGTTCCGGCAGGTCACCGAATGGCGCTTCGCCGCCAGCTGACAGGCTTGGCATCCCGCCTGAGGGCATGGATCGAGCCAAAGCCCTCTACAGCCGATTGACAAACCCGATTGTTTTAATCAGCTTTGCCTTGACCGCATGCCAGCCCGACCGGGGTCAGCCGCGCCACCCGCGACCGAGGAGTTTGCCATGACGCCCATGACCGCCCTGCCCAACCCCGTTCGGGCCGAAGAGGCCGATCTGCCCGTGTACGACGCCCGCGCCCTGACCGCGGACGGCATCCGCGCCCGCATCACCCTCGACGGGCAGAGCTACGTTCTGCGCATCACCCGCGCGGGCAAGCTGATCCTGACCAAGTAGATGCCCAAGCTGCCCTCCCCCTGCATCGGCGTGTGCAAGTTCAGGCGCGGCGATCACTGCATCGGCTGCTCGATGACCCGCGAGCAGAAGGCGCTGTCGAAGCTGGCCAAGAAAGGCAAGGCGCGGCGGGCCTTCGTGACGCTGGTGATGGCGCAGCAGGCGGTGATGGGCGGCTACCGGCATTGGGACGCGGCTTATGCAAAACGCTGCGCGAAAAAGGGCGTGGAGCCGCCGGAGCCCGTGAAAGCAGCCTGACCTTTGGGACGGGTGCCGTCGCGACGCCCTAGGCAGATCAATGTTATCTGTTAGACATTCCGGGTCCACCTTCATGGCCGGAGCCCGACCGATGACCACAGCCGCGCTGCCAGACCAGCCCGAAAGCCTTTCGAACCACCCCCGCAACCTCGGCACCCCGCTCGACGCGGCGATGTTCGAGGGCCGCGCCGTCAACCGTTCGGCCGCCGAGCGCCGCGCCGCGACGCTGACCACCCGCCGTTCGGTCAAGAAGACCTACCAGGCCGCATGGTTGGTCAACGCGATCCGCTGCATCGACCTGACGACGCTGGCGGGCGACGACACCGAAGGCCGGGTGCAAAGGCTCTGCGCCAAGGCGCGCCAACCGCTTGCGCCGCGCATCGTCGAGGGGCTGGGCCTCTCCGAGATGGGCCTCACCACCGGCGCGGTCTGCGTCTATCCGACCATGGTACCGCATGCCGTGAAGGCGCTGCGCGGCACGGGCATTCCCGTGGCCTCGGTTGCCACCGGCTTTCCGGCAGGGCTCATGCCGCTGCACCTGCGGCTTGAGGAGATCCGCTGGACCGTCGATCAGGGCGCCGACGAGATCGACATCGTCATCACCCGCGAGCATGTGCTCAAGCGCGACTGGGCCGCACTCTACGACGAGGTGGCGGCGATGCGCGAGGCCTGCGGCAAGGCGCATCTCAAGGCGATCCTCGCCACCGGCGACATCGCGACGCTGCGCAACGTCTATGCCGCCTCGATGGTGGCGATGCAGGCGGGCGCGGACTTCATCAAGACCTCGACCGGCAAGGAGGGCGTGAACGCCACCCTGCCCGTCTCGCTCACCATGGTGCGGGCGCTGCGCGATTACGGCGACGCCACCGGCCACCGCGTCGGCTTCAAGCCCGCGGGCGGCATGAAATCCGCCAAGGACTCGCTCGCTTGGCAGTATTTGATGAAGGAAGAGTTGGGCAACGACTGGCTCCAGCCCGACCTGTTCCGGCTCGGGGCCTCTTCGATGCTGGGCGATATCGAACGTCAGTTGGAGCACCACGTCACCGGGCGCTACGCCGCCGCCCATCGTCATTCGCTGGCCTGAGGGAGAGCGCGTCATGAACACGATCACGGACATTCTCGCGACCATGGATTACGGCACCGCCCCCGAGGACAGCGCCATCGTGCGCGACTGGCTCAAGAAGCACGAGACCGGCTTCGGCCATTTCGTCGACGGCGCCTTCACCGCGCCGGGTGAGCTGTTCGAGGTGCGCGCCCCCGCGTCGGGCGAGCTGCTGGCCTCGGTCACCCAAGGCAGCGAGGACGACGTCGACACCGCCGTGCGCGCCGCCCGCGCAGCCCAGCCCGGATGGGCATCGCTGTCGGGCCACGAGCGGGCCAAGTATCTCTACGCCATCGCCCGCCACGTGCAGCAACACGCGCGCTTTCTGGCCGTGCTGGAAAGCCTCGACAACGGCAAGCCGATCCGCGAAAGCCGCGACGCCGACGTGCCGCTCGTCGCGCGCCACTTCTACCACCATGCCGGCTGGGCCGAGATCATGGAGGACGAGCTTCCGGGCACAGCACCACATGGCGTCTGCGGCCAGATCATCCCGTGGAACTTCCCGCTTTTGATGCTGGCATGGAAGGTCGCCCCGGCCCTCGCCGCCGGTAATACCGTGGTGCTGAAGCCCGCCGAATACACGCCGCTCACGGCACTCGCCTTTGCCGAGATCGCGGCCGAGGTCGGCCTGCCCAAGGGCGTGCTCAACATCGTCACCGGCGACGGGCGCACGGGCGCCGCGATCGTCGCGCATGAGGGCCTCGACAAGATCGCCTTTACCGGCTCGACCGAGGTGGGTCGCCGCATCCGCCGCGAAACCGCAGGCACGGGCAAGTCGCTGACGCTCGAGCTCGGCGGCAAGTCGCCCTTCGTGGTTTTCGCCGACGCCGATCTCGATGCCGCGGTCGAAGGCGTGGTGGATGCGATCTGGTTCAACGCGGGCCAGGTCTGCTGCGCCGGTGCACGCGTGCTGGTGGCCGAGAGCGTGGCCAAGCGCTTCGAGGATCTCTTGGAGAAGCGGATGCGTCAGCTGCGCGTCGGCGACCCGCTCGACAAGAACACCGACATGGGCGCGATCGTCCACCCGATGCAGCTCGAACGCATCAAGGGGCTCATCGAGAAGGGCGTCTCCGAAGGCGCGGAGCTGGTGCAGGGCACGGCCCCCGAGGGCTGCTTCTTTCCGCCGACCATTGCAATGAAGGTGGAGCCCGCCTCGACCCTGGCGACCGAGGAGATCTTCGGCCCCGTCGCGACCGTGACCACCTTCCGCACCCCAGAGGACGCGGTGGCTCTGGCCAACAACACCCGCTACGGCCTCGCCGCCTCGATCTGGTCGGAGAACGTCAATCTCTGCCTCGACATCGCGGCGCAGGTGAAGGCGGGCGTGGTCTGGATCAACTGCACCAATGTGTTCGACGCGGGCGCCGGTTTCGGCGGCTACCGCGAGAGCGGCTTTGGCCGCGAGGGCGGGCGCGAGGGCATGATGGCCTATCTCGCCCATCCCAAGCCCAAGGCCCGCAAACCCGAGGCCGCGCCCTCGGCCCCCGTGGGCCAGCCCGGCGAAGCGCTGCCCGGCGCGGGCGCACGGATCGACCGCACTGCCAAGTTCTACATCGGCGGCAAGCAGGCGCGGCCCGACTCGGGCTATTCCTACGCGGTCTCCGGCCCGAACGGCCCGGTGGGCCTCGCGGGTCTTGGCAACCGCAAGGACATCCGCAACGCGGTCGAGGCGGCGCACAAGGCCAAAGGCTGGGGCAAGGCGACGGGTCACAACCGCGCGCAGGTGCTCTACTACCTGGCCGAGAACCTTTCGGCGCGCGCGGGTGAGTTCGCCGAGCGCCTGACCTCCTTCGGCGCCTCGAAGACGGCGGCGCAGGCCGAGGTCGAGACCGCGATCCGCCGCACCTTCTGGTACGCGGCGCAGGCGGACAAGTTCGACGGCGCGGTGCACCAGACCAAGAGCGCGCATGTGACGCTGGCCATGCACGAGCCGCTGGGCGTGATGGGCATCGCCTGCCCGACCGCGCAGCCGCTTCTGGGCTTCGTCAGCCTCGTGCTGCCCGCGATCGCCATGGGCAACGCGGTGATCGCCCTGCCGAGCCAGACGCACCCGCTGGCCGCGACCGATCTCTACCAGGTGTTCGACACCTCCGACCTGCCGGGCGGCGTGGTCAACATCGTGGCGGGCGAGCGCGACGCGCTGGCCAAGACCTTGGCCGAGCACGACGACGTGGCGGGAATCTGGTATTTCGGCACCAAGGACGGCGGTCGGATGATCGAGAAGGCCTCGGCTGGCAACCTCAAGCAGTCCTGGGTCGAGGACGGGGCCGCGCGCGACTGGCTGTCGAAGGACGGCCAGGGTCGCGGCTTCCTGCACCGCGCCACGCAGATCAAGAACATCTGGGTGCCCTACGGCGAGTGATCCTCGGGGGGCTCCGGCTTCGCATCCTCACCGCGCCCGGCCTCAGGCCGGGCGTCTTCGTTTCCGCCCAGACGGCCCAGAAACTTGCCGCCGACGAGCTTCGCCCCCTGCCACAGGCCCCGCCCCGAGCGCGCGATCTGCGTGTCGCCCGCGCGGGCATGACGCGCCGCCGCGAGCCGCAGGCGGTTGCGCTGCACCAGCAGGGCCTCGCTCACCGCGCCGGAAAGCGCGCTGCGCACCGCGTCGAGGTTCCAGTCGGGCTCCTGCGCGCTTACCGGGCGCGGGCGCAGGCCGCCCATGTCCTGCGCGATGGCATCCATCGCCACACCGATCCGGTCGCGCACCTCCGTGGGCATCTGGTGCTCGGGATAGGGCCATTCGGCGGCCAGCCGGTCCACCGCCGTCGCCACCGTCAGAAGAGGTGGGCGTCGGCGATCGGGATGCTCGGTGAACCACGCTTCGAACGCCTCGCGCAGCGCCACATCCGCCGCCCGGCCGGGCCGGTTGGCGCGCAGCACCCATAGCACCATGTCGCTTTGCGTCATCTCGTCGAGCAGCTGCCGCTGCCGCGCCTCGCTGCCGTCGAGGCCCTGGCTGTCCAGCAGCAGGCAATCGGTGCCGTCGATCGCCGCCTCGTAGGCCATGATGCCTTCGGTGGTGGCGGCCATGTCGGTCTCGGTGCGATCCTCGCCCAGAAGCGCGTTGATCAGCGTCGATTTCCCGGCGCTGACCTGCCCCAGCACCAGCACCCGAAGCGGCGCGTCGGGCTGCGCGAGGCGCGCGCGGTCGGCCCGGGTCTCCTCAAGCTGGAACTGCAACAGCTCCGCATCCGAAAACCGCAGCCGCCCGGAATAAAGCTCCACCGCCGCATGGGCCACCTCCTCCAGCAGCACCGCCTGCAACACGCCCATCATCTGCGTGCCGAGATAAGCGGTGTTGCCGCCCGCCATCAGCCATTCCACCTCGCGCATCACGCCCTTGGCCGGGTTGAGCGCGAAGCGCAGCACCCGGTGCCCGGCGAAGGCCGCGTCCATGGCGAGCTGCGCCCGCCCCCTGTGCTTCCAGATCCAGTGGATCGTGTGCAGCGAGATCCGGTCCGAGAAGGGCACGTGGCGGCGCAGGTGATCGCGGTAGCGCGAGGCGGCGCGCTCGGTCAGCAAGAGCGCCTCGGGCAGCGTGAAATCGAGCGCCTTGCGGTCCTCCTGCCCCATGCCCTTGGCGACGTCGTCGATCACCGAGAGCGCCAGATCGGGCAGATCGGTCCAGGCCACGGATTCGGCCGTCTCGCGCTCGATCCTCCGGCGCGCGGCGCGAAAGGTCTCGCGTTCGGTCTCGGTCCAGACGGGATCGGATTCGACCTTCATCTCGCCCATCAGCACCGAGGGTGCCTGCCCGCCGCCCGGACGGCGCCGGGCGAACCAGCGCATCGCAAAGGCCAGCGCCGCGACGCCGATCGACACGCCCAAGTAAGGGAGGAGCCAATCGTGCTCGGTCAGCCAAAGAAAGCCGAGCAGGAAGGGCACGAGAAAGGGCAGCGCCAGCGAGAGGGCGATCAGCAGCCTGTCCCAGCGCAGCAGCGCGCCGCGCAGCCGGGCCAGCGGACGCGGCTTCACCGGCGCTCCGCCCGGCGCAGCGCGTCGCGGTAGAGCGCGCGCAGCTCGGCCTCGGAGACAG
>NZ_JAMYXC010000126.1 GCF_024159025.1 Limimaricola litoreus | reverse complement strand
GACCCGGGCATCGCGCCGCGCTCCGCGCGGCACGGCTGGGCGGCGCGGGCGCGCAGCCTCGGCCAGGTTTGGCCGGTCGCGTTTCTGTTCGCGCTGGTCATCGGCGGGATCTATGCCGGGCTGTTCTCGCCCACCGAGGCGGCGGCGGTGGGGGCTGTGGGCGCCTTCCTGCTGGCGCTGCTCTCGGGCGAGCTGAACCGCGGGGCGCTGCACGACGCGGTGTTCGAGACCGCCGGGCTGACCGGCATGATCTTCTTCATCCTGATCGGCGCCGCCTTCTTCAATTTCTTCCTCGAGGAAACCGGGTTGCCGCGGCTGCTGATCGCCTGGATCGAGGCGGCGGGGCTGTCGCCGCTGGCGGTGCTGGCACTGATCCTGCTCTTCTACGTGGTGCTCGGCTGCTTCATGGACTCGATGTCGATGATCCTGCTGACAGTGCCACTGCTCGCGCCCGTGGCGCAGGAGCTGGGCTTCGACCTCGTCTGGTTCGGCATCCTCGTGGTCACGGTGGCCGAGATCGGGCTGATCACTCCGCCGATCGGCCTCAACCTCTTCGTCGTGCAGGCCGCGGCCGGCGATGTGCGCCAGACCACCGTGATCCGCGGCATCCTGCCGTTCATCATGGCTGACATCTTGCGCCTGGTACTGCTGGTAGCCTTCCCTGCCCTGGTGCTCTGGCTTCCGGACCTGATGTGACGATTTAGGTCGCAGCCCATTTCGCTAAGAGGCCGAGCAGCACACATCGAGCCCACCTCCCGCGACCTCCCGGCAGATAAAGAGGAATTTGGGGCACAGGCGGCCCATATCGAACCTCAGTGTGTTCGGCAGCGGCAAAGCAACCGACGCGACCGGCCCTCAGCCGACCTCGGTGCTCCGCGCGGCGAACGGCAGCATCGAGCCCATACTGACCACGTTGGAACAGAAGTTTCCGAACTTGCAGCATGGACCATGCCTATCGCAACCGCCCCAAAGCTGTCATCCGAGAGTGCTCCAGGATATGTACGACGGTTTGCACATCCAAACGTTCAAGCCATGATGCAGTATGTGCATCGCCATGAGGAACGCCTGCACGGTCGTCGCGGATATAAGACCGCCATTTTCATGGTCCGATTTCTGTAGCGCCTTGCCGGACAACTCTCAGGCATGTGCCGCGAGGTTCTCTTCAGACGCGAATGGGCTGAGACCGAGCCATTGCCGCATCGACTTGGCAAGCTGGCGTGAGCCGTCGAAAGCGATCCGATCGCGCGCTTGTTCGATCGTGTCGAGCCCCATCCAGATTGCCGTCATCGTGCGGAGATCGGTCGTGACGTAGAGGTCTATGTCGAAGCCGGGGTCCGTGGCGCAGAGATCGACGTGGCCCTCGGACTCGACCACGAGCCAGAAATTGCGCCGTGTCGAGGGAAGCTCCGGGTAGCAAAACTTGACCACCACGCGCCGCTTCGGCAGCGGCGTCGGGTCGAGGTTGCGGCGCATGTCCCACATCAGCAGAGAGGCATCGAGGTTTCGGAGCGACAGGTTCGACTCCACCCATCTCTGACCCCAGACGCCGAGCGCTTTGACCACAGGGAGCAGGTCCTCGCCCGCCGGTGTCAGGTGGTATTCGCTGATGCCAGGCTCGCCCGGGACTGGAAGGCGGACCACCACCCCGGCAGCTTCCAACTCCTTCAGCCGCTGCGACAGCAGGGTCGGCGACATGCGCGGCACGCCGCGCTTTAGGTCGTTGAACCGGGTCGAGCCTGACACCAGTTCGCGCACCAGCACCATGGTCCAGCGTTTGCACAGCACCTCCGAGGCCATCGCCACGGGGCAAAACTGGTAGTAACTGCCTTGGGTCATCACTCGCACTCCTGGGGGCATGCCGACCATACGGCGTGCAGGAGGGTAGCACAGATTGCCCGCGACGAGCAGTGGACACAGGCCCGCCCGGGACGGTCGCGGTCCAGATCCTGCACTCGTGCCAGATGCCCCATTGCGGGATGATCCTCTCGTCCCGAGATCGACAAGCTGCCCGGTGGGGCAACACGAGCAGCAAAGCGGCAAGTCGCAGCCCGACCGGGCGCTCGGGGCCCAACGGCGGTCCGCCGCCGCACCGCATCAAGAGAATGGAGAGTAAGATGACACGCTCATTCAGGGGCTTCCTGATGCTTACCGGCCTTCTGATCCTCGCCACCCTGACGGCTTGGATCGCATCGCCCGGTTTCACGGCCGAGGAGCAACACACGGTGACCCCGGTAGAGGAAGTGACGTTCCAACCGGGTCCGCCAACCCTCCCCGAAGGGGCCCAGATCGCCGTCCTGCTGGGCCATCCGGCCGAGGAAGGCGCCTTCGTCATCCGGTTCAAGTTTCCCGCCGGCTTCGAGGTGCCACCACACCGCCACTCCAAGGAAGAGCACCTGACCGTGCTGTCGGGCCGGTTCGGCATGTCGACGGGTGAGGTTCTCGACAAGACGGGCGTCACGCCGCTGATGCCGGGCGGCTTCGTGCGTATCCCGGCCGGACATCCGCACTTCGCCTGGGCCGAGGAGGTAACGGTCGTTCAGTTGAACGGCATGGGGCCGTTCGACATCATCTACGTAGACGAGGCCGACGATCCGAGGATCAACTGATCGCCCGGCCAGGGCAGACGTCGCGGAGCAATGGCGCACGGGGGGTCGGCAATCCGGCCCCCCGTGTCTTGCGGCCGATAGCAGGGCGTCCATCCGATCGGCGCGACGGCTCCAACCGTCGGAGTCCAGTTCCTGCACTCGTCCGGATCTCCCATGAAGAGCAGACTGGCCCACGTCGGGAGATGAAGCCCGATCGCCGCACCGGCCCTCGGACCAGAGGTATCCAACACGCGGCTGCACACCTCGCACTCATCGGAGAAACGGACATGACCCATTCCCTGACGGCGCTGAACGGCGGCACGGTCTCAGTGACCGACGAGGATCTCTCGGCGCTGCGCGCCGAGACGAGAGGACCCCTGCTTCTACCCGGCGATGAAGGCTATGAGGCCGCGCGCACGGTCTGGAACGGCATGATCGACCGCCGCCCCGGCCTCGTCGTGCAGCCGCTCGGCACCAGCGATATCAAGGCGGCGGTGGAGTTCGCCGCGCGTCACGGGCTGCTCATCTCGATGCAGGGGGGCGGCCACCAGATCGGCGGACTTGCCGTGGCTGATGGCGCGCTGCTCGTCGACATGTCGCGGCTGCGCCACGTCCATGTCGACCCCGAGGCTCGCACCGCCCGCGTCGGCGCCGGCTGCCTGCTGGGGGACATCGACCGCGAATGCCAGCGCCACGGGCTGGCTTTTCCCACCGGCATCAACAGCACAACCGGCATCGCCGGTCTGACGCTGGGCGGCGGCTTCGGCTGGATCACCCGCAAGCACGGCATGACCGTGGACAACCTGCTCTCGGCAGAGATCGTCACGGCCGATGGCGAGATCCTGACGATCAGTCCCGACCGACATCCGGACCTGTTCTGGGCCTGCACCGGGGGCGGCGGAAACTTCGGTGTCGTTTCGTCCTTCGAGTTCCGCCTGCATCCGGTCGGGCCGGAGATCCTGTCAGGGCTTCTCGTGCACCCGCTCGAGGCGGGCCCCGAACTGCTCCGCAAATACCGCGAGATCAGCACCAGCGCTCCGGACGAGCTCACTGCGTGGACAGTGATGCGCAAGGCGCCGCCCCTGCCCTTCATTCCCGAAGACTGGCATGGCCGCGAGGTGATGATCTTCGCCGTCTGCTATTGCGGCAACATGGCCGACGGCGAGAAAGCCGTGGCCGAACTGCGCGCGCTCGGAAATCCGATCGCGGACGTGATCGGTCCGCATCCCTATATCGGTTGGCAGGGGGCGTTCGACCCGCTGCTGACACCCGGCATGCGCAATTACTGGAAGAGCCAGGATTTCCTCGACCTGACGGAAGAGACGATCGGGCATCTCCTCGATGCGGCCCGCAACCTCCCCGACGATCAGACGGAGATCGTCCTGCCGCATCTGGGCGGCGTGATGGCCCGGGTTTCTGCCGACGCCACCGCCTTCCCACAGCGCTCCGCGCACTTCACGATGAACCTCCACACTCGGTGGGAGGACCCTGCCAAGGACGAGGCTTGCATCGCTTGGGCTCGCGCGCTGTCCGACAAGGTCGCATCGCAATCGGCGGGCAGCGTCTACGTCAACTTCATGCCCGAAGACGAGGCTGGGCGGATAAACGGCGCCTACGGCGCCAACATGGATCGGTTGCGGCGGGTGAAGACCCAATACGACCCGGGCAACCTGTTCCGGGTGAACCACAACATTCGCCCCGAAACCGCCGCCCGCGCGGCGGAATAGGGTCGACGCCTTCTGGAACTTCAAAGCGGCAAATCGTTCTGGGATGGACCAGCCGGGAGCCCGGTCCATCCCAAGGCCTCCTCAAGGAGTGAAGCTCATGCGTGTTGACCTGAGACCCTGTTCCTCCTCCAGTTTGGAGTAGAGGCCGTCCAACTCAGGAGACCGACATGAAGCGATCGCGTTTCACGGAAGAGCAGATCATCGGGATGCTGAAGGAGCAGGAGGCCGGGCTATCGACGGCCGAGGTTTGCCGTAAGCACGGCGTCAGCCAAGCCACTTTCTACAAATACAAGGCGCGCTTCGGCGGGCTGGAAGTGTCGGACGCGCGTCGGCTGCGGGCACTCGAAGACGAGAACGCCAAGCTCAAGAAACTGCTGGCCGAGCAGATGCTGGACAACGCCATCCTGCGGGATGTCGCGGCAAAAAAATGGTAACGATGCGGGCATGCCCCGCATGCGTCAGGCGGGAAGCGGTGGCCCATGCCTGTGCATCGCACGGGATGAGCCAGCGCCGGGCGTGCCAGGCACTGGCGGTGGATCGATCGAGCGTGCGCTATTGCAGCATTCGGCCCGACGGTCGCCATTTGAGCGCCATTGGTCCGAGCGACAATGGCGACGAGGCACGCATGGCCATGAAGGCGGTGGCGTCGGAACGACGGCGGTTCGGCTACCAGCGCATCCATGTGATGCTGGAGCGGCAGGGGATCGTGATGAACCTCAAGAAGCTGCGGCGACTGTATCGGGAGGAGAAGCTCCAAGTGCGCCGTCGTGGCGGCCGCAAACGGGCCTTGGGCACGAGGCGCCCCTTGCTCGTGCCGGATGCCGCGAACCAGCGCTGGAGCCTCGATTTCGTCAGCGATGCGCTGACGGATGGCCGCCGCTTTCGGATACTGGCCGTGGTCGACGACTTCACCCGGGAATGCTTGGCGCTGGTCGCGCTCGCCATTGTCCTCAGACCAATGGCGGACAAGGCTCGCCCTCGTTGTCGGGGCTACGGGTGGCTCGGGAGCTTGATGCGCTCATCACCCGGCGGGGCAAGCCTCAGACCATCGTCAGCGATAATGGGACCGAGTTCACCTCCATGGCCATCTTGGCTTGGAGCCAGCGCACGGCGGTTGGCTGGCATTACATCGCGCCCGGCAAGCCGATGCAGAACGACTTCGTCGAGAGCTTCAACGGGCGGCTCCGGGACGAGCTGCTCAACGAGGTGCTATTCTCGACGCTCGGCGATGCCCGACGTCAGATCCAGGCATGGCAGATCGATTACAACCTGCACCGGCTTTGTTGCGCAAAGACTGCGATAGGATTCACCTCGTGAATCCAACATGGTAGCTGGGGCGCATGAGCAGTCCTATTCCGCCGAGCTACAAGACAAAGAACTGGCCGACCTACAACGAAGCCCTGAAGCAGCGGGGCTCCCTGACGGTCTGGTTCGATCCGAATATGGTCTGGGTGCCGCCGCCGACCGGCAAGCGAGGTCGGCAACCGCAATTCAGCGACGCCGCGATCCAGGCATGTTTGACTCTGAAAGTCCTGTTCGGCTTGACACTCCGGCAGACAACAGGCTTCGTCGAAAGCTTGCCGCGTCTGGTGGGTCTCGACTGGACCGTGCCGGATTTCAGCACGCTCAGCCGGCGCCAGAAGACCCTCGCTGTGGGCATCCCTTATCGCGGATCGAATGGGCCGCTGAATCTGCTGATCGACAATGAGGCATCGTCCGCCATCGGTACGAGGACGATGCCGAATGGCATCAAGGCGGAGGGCGAAGGCGAGTGGCACGTTCGCAAGCATGGTGGCGCGAAACGCCGTCTATGGCGCAAGATCCACCTCGGCGTCGACGAGCAGACGCTGGAAATCCGCGCCAACGAGATCACCGGGAGCCACGTCGGTGATGCACCGATGCTGCCCGAGCTGCTCGACCAGATCTCGGCGGAGGCCGAGCTCGGATCGGTCACCGCGGACGGCGCCTACGATACGCGCAAGTGCCACGACGCCATTGCAGGCCGAGGGGGCACACGCTGTCATCCCGCCACGCAAGAATGCCAAGCCGTGGAAACCTTCGACCGCGGGTGCGATCGCCCGGAACGACGCGCTTCGTGCATCCAGATACCTCGGCCGCGCCATCTGGCGAAGATGGAGCGGATACCACCGCTGAAGCCGCGCCGTGACGAAGATGCATTGCGTGAAGCTGCTAGGGCAGAGCCTCATGGCGCGCGACTTCGATAGCCAGGTCGCCGAGATCCAGGTCCGCGCTGCCGTGCTGAACGGCTACCCCGCGCTCGGAATACCGATCACGGAGCCTGTGAGATAAGTCCGTCCGGGGAAAGGGGAAGTGTGCGCTTCACGCTGTTTGCGCATGTATGGATGCCCCCGTTGGTGCAAGTAGTTTTTGAACGGCTCAAGCGTATGATCGGGTGCGGTCATGTATCAGGCCTCTCTATGCGGCGCTGATGTCGCCGCGAGCCGGTATGGCGATGCGCGGACCAGAGGCATATCAACAAACCGAGCTCGATGGCTCCTGCACAAATACTGCTTTCTCTGACCCGGATCTGATCGATCCTTTGCCCTTACTGTTCAGTGACCTCCTCACACTCCCGACGTGCCGGGACGACGTGGCAAGCGTCGAGCGCTCACGCCATTATCGCCGCCGGGTTCCGGTAATCCTCTTGCTTTGTCATCATGGCCCAGAGGCCACGCGCCATTTTGTTGGCCAGCGCGATCGCGGCGACCATGCATGGCTTGCGTGTCAGCAGGCGCTTCAGCCAGCCATTGCCCAGGGTATCAAATCGTTCGACCGCCTGGAGCACCGCCATCGCGCCAGAAACTAGAAGCGTGCGGATGTCGCGCTGGCCCATCTTCGACGTCTTGCCCAGCCTCGCCTTGCCGCCGGTTGAATGCTGCTTCGGCACAAGGCCGAGCCAGGCGGCAAAATCGCGCCCCCGCTGAAACGTCGCCAGATCGGGCGCGAAGGTTTCGATGGCAAGAGCTGTCACCGGGCCGACGCCCGGCATGGTTTGGGCGCGCCGCGCCAAGCCGTCTTCTTTGGCCGTGTCCTTTATCCTCTGGCCGAGATCCGCGATCCGCGCATTCAGACCTTCGATCTGTTCCAGATATATCCGGCCGAGTTCGCGAATGTCCTGAAGCAACACCGTGTCATCATCCTCGATCGCATCGGCGAGGCGTTTGAGGTGCGCAGGCCCTCTGGCAGCAACCAAGCCATGCTCGGCAAGATGTCCGCGTAGAGCGTTGATCAATTGGGTTCGCTGGCCGACGAACATCTGCCGGGTGCGGAACAGCATCGCTCGTGCCTGCTGCGCTTCCGATTTCAACGCGACAAAGCGCATGGTGGGGCGCGTGGCCGCCTCCACGATCGCTTCGGCATCCGCCGCGTCGTTCTTTTGGCGCTTGACGAACGGCTTCACGTAGATCGGCGGGATCAGGCGGACTTCATGCCCCAGCTTCTCGAACGCGCGACCCCAGCTATGCGCCGTCGCGCAAGCTTCCATGGCGATGACGCACTTTGGCTGCTGTGACACGAAGGCCATCAATTGAGGTCGCGAAAGCTTCTTGCGGAAAACGACCGACCCGTCGTCGTGTGCCCCGTGCAATTGGAAGACACGCTTTGCCAGATCGATACCGATGAGGGCAGCTTCGGACATGGATGCTCTCTCCTTCCGTGATGGCTTCACACACATCACAGTGGCACATTGCGATGCCGTCGGGAGGGGGCATCCACGCCATCAACAGAGCCCTGATTTGCGCAACATCGCCCCACGCGGGAGCCATCCATAAACGGTCCGAGCGACAATGGCGAACGACCAGGCGGCGAGAGGCAGCGCTGCGGGCGATGCGGGATCACAATATCTCGCAACGCCGGGCCTGCCAGCTTGTCGGTGTCGATCCCAAGACCGTCCGACGCCCACGCCCGCCGGACTGCCCCGAGATCCGCAAGGAAATGCAGGAGATCGCCGGGAAGCGGCGTCGGTTCGGCTACCGCCGGATCGGCATTTTGCTGGAACGCAAAGGCATGATCAGAACCACAAGAAGCTGTATCGGCTCTACCGCGAGGAAGGGCTGTCGGTGAAGCGACGAGGTGGCCGCAAGCGGGCTTGAGGCACGCGCACGCCGAGGCCGGAAGCGGCGCGTCCCAATGCTCGCTGGTCGCTCGACTTCCTGTCGGACAGCTTCGGTGCCTCGCGCAAGTTCCGCATCCTCGCGGTGATCGACGACTGCTGCCGCGAGAACTTGTGCCTGATCGCCGACACCAGCATCTCGGGTGCCCGTGTTGCCCGCGAGCTGGACGCGCTGGTGTGGATCTACGGGAAACCCTCTTGCATTGTCAGCGACAACGGAACGGAGTTCACCAGTCGGGCCATTCTGAAATGGGCCGATCAGAACGCGGTCCCCTGGCACTACATCGACCCCGGAAAGCCGCAGCAGAATGCCTTCATCGAGTCATTCAACGGCAGTCTGCGCGACGGTGATCGTATACGATCACCTAAACGAGGAGATCTTCGACACCCTGGACGATGCCCGGCGAAAGCTGGCCCTCTGGCGCTACGATTACAACGCCGTCAGGCCGCACTCCTCACTCAGGAACCAGACGTCGCTGGACGCGCGCCGGGCGCTTGAGCAATTTGAAGGCTTCGCGCCCGGCGCGCTTGCCCGAAACGACCAGTCCGACTACCAATCTCAAACCCGCAAACTCTCGTTATGACCGAGGGACCGGCGGGGAGCAGCTCAGCTGCCGCCGCCCCCTCTTTTCGCCCAGCATCAGCATCGCAGGCGTCACCACCAGCGTCAGCACCGTGGCGACCACGAGGCCGCCGGCGATGGCCGAGGACAGCTCCGTCCACCACTGGGTCGAGGGTGCGCCATAGACGATCTCGCGGGTGAAGAAGTTGATGTTGAGCCCGATCACCATCGGCATCAGCCCGAGCGCCGTCGTCACCGAGGTGAGCACGACCGGCCTCAGGCGCTGCGCGCCGGTGCGGATTGCCGCCTCGTAGGGCGACATGCCCGCCTTCTTGAGATCGTTGTAGGTGTCGATCAGCACGATGTTGTTGTTCACCACGATGCCGGCCAGGGCGATCACACCGATGCCGCCCATGACGACGCCAAAGGGCCGCCCCGTCACCAGCAGGCCGAACAGCACGCCCGCCACCGAGAAGATGATCGCCGACATCACCACGAAGCTCTGGTAGAAGCTGTTGAACTGCGTCACCAGGATCGCGAACATCAGCAGGATCGCCGCGACGAAGGCGCCGACAAGGAAGATCATCGCATCCGCCTGATCCTGCGCCTCGCCGCCGAAGGACCAATCGACGCTCTCGGGCAGCTCCGCCGCCTCGATCGCGCCGCGCAGCTCGGTGATCTGGTCGTTGACCAGAAGCCCCGGCGCCACGTTGGCCTCGATCGACACCACCCGGCGCTGGTCGATGCGCTTGATGGTGCCGGTGCGCGGGCTGGGCTCGAAGGTCACGAAGTTCGAGATCGGCACCAGACCGGCATTGGTCGGCACGCGCAGCGATTGCAGCTCTTCCAGCGTGCGCGCATCCGATGGAAAGCGCACCCGGATATCGACCGAACCGTCGGCGTCGGAGGGGCGGTAATCGGCCACGGTGATGCCCTGGGTCAGCAGCTGCACCGCCTGGCCCAGAAGCGACACGTCGGCGCCGAAGCGCGCGGCCTCGGAGCGGTTGACGCGGATGCTCCATTCGACGCCGGGCAAGGGCTTGGTGTCCGTGACATCCGTGAAGCCGCCGATGCGCTCCATCTCGTCCCGTATGCGCTGCACGGCCGCGGTCTGCGCAGCCGGGTCGGAGCCACGCACCTTGATGTTGACGGGCTTGCCTGCCGAGGGACCGCTCGAGGCGGTCTGCACCTGCACGTCGATGCCGGCGATGTCGGCCATTCCGGCGCGGATCTCCTCGCCGATCAGCTCGGCGCTGCGGCGCGTGTCCCATTCGGTCAGCTCGAGCTGGATGGTGCCGATCACCTCCTCGTCGCCCTGGCCCGATCCGGCGGTGGAGCGGGCATAGACCGAGGCGATGCCGGGTTCGTCTACGAGACGATCCTCGACCTCGCGCACCAGGCGGTCGCGCTCGTAGATCGAGAAATTGTCGCGGGCGCGGACCTGCACCTGCATGAAGTCCGGCTCGACCGAGGGAAAGAAGCTGACACCATTGCCGAACTGGCCGTAGGCGCCGAAAGCGGCGAGCAGGAAGGCGAAGGCGAACATCAGCGTGGCCCAGGGCCGCAGGATCGCCTTTTCCAGAAGCCGCACATAGCCACCGGTGAAGCCCTTGAGCTTGCGCGGATCGCCACGTTCGGCGGCATGGAGTCGGGCCTTGTCGGCGGCCGATTGCGGCGGCCGCTTGCCGATGATCCCGCCGACGACGGGGATGAAGACCAGCGCCATGAACAGCGAGGCGGTGAGCGTCAGGATCACCGTGATCGGCAGGAACTTCATGAATTCGCCCACCGTGCCCGACCAGAACAGCAGCGGAAAGAACACCGACAGGGTGGTCGCGGTCGAGGCGATGATCGGCCAGGCCATGCGCTTGGCGGCGGTGGCATAGGCCGCCTTCGGCGCGGCCCCCTCCTGCAGCTGGCGGTCGGCCAGCTCGGTGGTGACGATCGCGCCGTCGACCAGCATGCCGACCACGAGGATGAGCGAGAAGAGCACCACGAGGTTCATCGTGAAGCCCATCGCCAGAAGCAGCGTGACGCCCGCGAGAAACGCGCCGGGGATCGACAGGCCCACGAGCAGCGCCGAGCGGATGCCCAAGGCCCAGACGATGACGATCATCACCAGGATCACCGCGGCGATGACGTTGGCCTCAAGGTCCGAGAGCATGGTCTTCACCTGCTTGCTCTCATCTTGCATGTAGTTGATGGCGACGCTGTCGGGCCAGTCCGCCTGCGCCTCGGCCACGACCCGCTTCACCTCCTCCACGGTCTCGATGACGTTCGAGCCGATCCGCTTCTTGACCTCGAGCGCAAGTGCGGGCTGCCCGTCGATGCGCGCGAAGCCCGAAGGGTCGGCAAAGGTGCGGCGGATGGTGGCGACGTCGCCGAAGGTGACGACCGTGTCGCCGCGCACCTTGACGGGGAGCGCCATGACGTCCTCGATGTTCGAAATGAGCCCCGGCACCTTGAGCACGATGCGCCCGGCTCCGTTCTCGATCGCGCCTGCGGCGATGAGCCGGTTGTTGCGGCTGATCTGGCCGATCAGCTCCTCGAACGACAGGTTGTAGGTCTCGAAGATCGTGGGGTCGATCAGCACTTCCAGAAGCTCGTTGCGCGAGCCCGCGACATCGACCTCGAGCACGCCGCCCAAGCCCTCGATCCGGTCCTGCAGATCCTCGGCCAGCTGGTTGAGCGTGCGCTCGGGCACCGGGCCCGACAGGATCGCGGTGAGGATCGGGAAGAGCGCGGTGTTGGTCTCGGTCACCGTGATGTCGCTGGCGTCCTCGGGCAGCTCGCCCGAGGCACGGTCGGCGGCCTCGCGCACGCTGTCGAGCGCCTCGTCGGCGTCGAAGCCCGGTTCGAACTCCAGCATCACCGAGGCATGGCCCTCGCTGGCCGAGGCCTCCATCTTCTTGAGCCCGGTGAGCGCGCCGAATTCGGTCTCCATCGGCTCGATCAGCAGCCGCTCGCTGTCCTGCGGCGAGATGCCTTCGAGCGTGGTGAAGACATAGACCACCGGGATCGGGATCTCGGGCGAGCTTTCCTTGGGGATCGCCACATAGGACAGCGCGCCGACGCTCAGGATCGCGATCAGCGCGAGAATGACCACGCGGGTGCGGCTGAAGGCCGCGTCGATCAGCCCGTTCATTGCAGCGCGCCTTCGTCGCGGCCCGCCGAAGCGCCGAGGATCATCTGACCGGGCGCCGCCTGCGTCTCGGGCGCTGCCGTCTCGTCGGCGCGGGCATCGACCAGCTCGCCGTGGTTCACGAAGCCCTGGCCGACGCTGATGATCCGCGCCTGCTCGGGCAGGCCACCGACCCAGATGCCGTCGGTCTGCGCCCGGATGATCTCGATTTCGCGGAAGGTCACGCGCGACTCGTCGTCGACCGTCTTGATGCCGAGCGTGCCGTCGGTGCCGAGCGACAGGATCGCGGGCGAGACGAAATGCGCGACCTGCTCGCCGGTGGCGATGCGCACCTGCGCGCTGATCCCCGCGGGGATCGCGCCATCGGCATTGGGCACCTCGATCTCGGCGGTGAAGGTGCGGGTCTGCGCATCGGCGCTGCGCCCGACGAAGCGGACCTCGCCCGTCGCGGTCTCGCCGGTGATGAAGGCGACCTGCGCCGCCTGCCCGACCTCGATGTCCGAAAGCTGCTGCTGCGGGATCTGGATCTCGATCCTGAGCGGCGTGTTGTCGACGATGCGCGCCACCTGCGCGCCCGCGTTGACGAATTCGCCCTGCTCCACCTCGAGCGCCTCGATCCGCCCGTCGAAGGGCGCACGCACGACGGTGTCGGCCAGCGCCTCCTCGGCCGCCGTCACGGCGGCCTCCGCCGCGGCCAGCGTCGAGCGGGCCTGCGCCACGCGGTCGACCGTCGAGGTGCCGCGCTCCAGCAGCGTCTGCGCATTGTCGAACTCGCGCTGGGCGCGGTTGCGCTCTTCCTGCGCCCGCCTCAGGTCGGCATCGCCCTGCGCCGTCTCGAACCGCGCGATCGCTTCTCCGGCCGTGACCTCCGCGCCGCGCCGGACCGGCACCTCGGCGATCTGGCCGCCGGTCTCCGCGAGGATCTGCGTGTCACGCTCGGCCAGCGCCTGCCCCTCGGCCACGAAGACCTGCGCTACCGCGCGCGCCACGGAGTCCTGCACCGCGACCGCGACGCGGCGCGGCGCCTCTTCGGCGGGCGCCTCGGTCCGCTCGGGCTGGATGGGCAGCACGACACCGCTGCCCATCCAGCCCAGCAGCGCCAGCACCAACCCGCCCGCCACGAATTTCGACTTCGACGCCCCCTTGTCACCCTCGAAGCTCAGCGGCGCGCGGTCCGTCCCCGCCTCGGTCTCGGCATGGGTGGTCATGGTCGATCTCCTGATGCTTCGCGCCGGGCGGCGCGGTCGGAATGAAATGGCGGCCTTTCGGCGCGTGTCAGCGGTCGCGCGTCCTGTCCTCGACCGAAGCGATCGCCGAGGCGATGCTGCGGTGGAACCGCGCGTGGGTTTCGAGCCGGTCGCGGGTATCGGCCGCGGACTCGGGAAGGGCCGCGATGATGTCGTCGAACTCTTGGCACACGGCCCTGCGGCGGGCGCAGATCCAGCCTTGAAGGGCATCAAACACGTCGGGCGCAAGCTCCAGCGCCCCTGCCCGCCGCGTCTTGTGCGCGACACGCCGGATCATGCCGTGGCTCTGGAGGAACCGCGCCCCCTGCGCCACGCTGCTCGGGCTGATCCGCAGCGCCCCGGCGATCTCGGCGGCGGTCATGGCGCGGCCCTCGAAGGCCAGCAGCCCGAACAGCCGCCCGGCATTGCGCGATCCGCCCTCGGACAGGGCCAGCACGCCGAGGCGCTCGATGAAATCGGCGCGCAGATCGGTCATGTCGCAGGCCCGGCCGGTCATCCTTCGTCCTCTCCGAGGGTGTCGTCGAAGGAGGCATCTAGTCACGCCCCCGCATCTCGTCCAGTGCCTTCAGAAATTACTGAACGTAGAAACATGGCCACTTTTCCATGGTGGGGTTGCGCCTGGCCGGAACGCGGGCCGGGGGCGGATCGCGCCGCGGCAATCGGGATGAACGAACTGGACGATCGGTGACCGGGGGCATAGATCCCGCTCAAAGGAGCGCCCACATGACAGATACGTCCCCCGGCGGCCTGGACGAGGTTCGCAGCGATTTCATCGAGAAGGTCGGGCTGATCGCCCAGAACGAGGGGCTGCCGCGCATCGCGGGGCGCATCTTCGCGCTGCTGCTCTTCGATGGCGAGATCGTCTCCTTCGGCGAGATCGCCGAAGGGCTGCAGGTGAGCCGCGGCAGCGTCAGCTCGGCCACGCGTCTGCTCGAGGATCGCGGGCTGGTCAAGCGTGTCGGCAAGCCCGGCCAGCGGCAGGATTTCTTCCGCCTCGCCGACAACCCCTATCGCAACATGCTCGAAAACGTCGTCACCGGGCTCGACCGGGCGCGGGGCGAGATCGGCGACACGCTGCGCCAGCTGCCGCAGGACCGCCCGGAGATCCGCAAGAGGGTGCAGGATTACGCCCGGTTCTACGAGGTGATGGGCCGCGCCATCAGCCAATCGATCGAGAATCTCGACTAGCAGGGCGCGCCGGGGCCGGCGCTCGCCCCGATCCATCCGGCCGCGCCCTCGCTGGCAAAAGCTCTGCTCAGTCGCGCGCCTTTTCGAGCAGGGCGACCATCTCGCGGAACTTGGTGCGCTGCTCCTCGGCGTCGCCCGACTGGATCGCGGTTTCCATGCAATGGTTCGCATGATCCTCTATCAGAAGACGCTCCACCGCCTTGAGCGCCGAGCGCACGGCGGCGGTCTGCATCAGCACGTCGACGCAGTAGCGGTCGTCCTCGACCATGCGCGAGATGCCCCTGATCTGCCCTTCGAGCCGCGCCAGCCGCTTCTGGATCGCCGCCTTGTTCTTCTTTTCTTGCATGTCATTCGCCTCCGGCTTCGGAACCATACGCCCGAACGATGGTTCCCGCCATACCCGGTGAGGGTATATTGCGCCCCTGCCCCGCAGGGTGTGATCGAGCACGGCGGCGCGTGGGCGAGAAAGCCCCTTTCCGGTGCCGTCACTGGCCGGTCCGACGGTGCCCATGATTGTCCAGGCGGGTCGTCCGCCGATCCGCTACGAGAAGGAGACCCCCCATGTCCTACTGGCGCTTCGCCGCGATGATCGCGACCTCCACGGTGGTGATGTTCGGTCTGATGTATATCAACACCTACGCCTTCGAACATGTCTTCTTCAGCGAAACCCGGACCTACATGGCGCTCCTGATGGGTGCGGTGATGGCGGTGATCATGCTCAGCTTCATGCTGTCGATGTATGCGAGCAAGATGATCAACATCGCGATCTACGCGGGCGCCGTCGTGGTGTTCGGCGTGACGCTCTGGCTGATCCGCAGCCAGGAGACGGTGGACGACACCAGCTACATGGCGGCGATGATCCCGCACCATTCGATCGCGATCATGACCTCCGAGCGCGCGCAGATCGAGGACCCGCGTGTGCGCAAACTCGCCGACGAGATCATCGCGGCGCAGCGCAAGGAGATCGGCGAGATGCGTCACCTGATCGCCGACATCGAGGAGAACGGCATCGCCAGCGACCCGGCGCTGGGCGAGCCCGAGGCCCCCGCCGAGGAAGGCAGCGTCGAGGAGGCGCTGAGCTCCGTGCAGCTGGCCGGGCTCGACGTGGCCGGGCTGAAGCCCGAGGAGATCGGGACGGTGCTGGCCGACCCGGCGATCTGCGAGTTCCGCCGCACCAACGCGGGCGAGCCGGTGCTCGCCATGGCGGGCGAGACCGGCGCGATCAAGCTTTCTGGCATGCTGATCTCCCTGACCGCCGACGCGGCGATCGCCGCCGCCACGCTGGACAACGGCGCGCGTCTCATGGCCGAAGGCGTCGAGATCTCCGTCATGCCCGATCCCGGTGCCGACTGGACCGACACCGATGACAGCCTGCGCCGCGCCGAGGCGGAGATGACCTTCCATCTCGAACAGGGGCTCACCGTCGGCTATCGCGGCTTTCTCGACTGCGCCGCCTGATCGCCCCTCGCGCAGAGGGCCGCCCAAGGGGCCATGCGCCGATCGCGCCACGAGAGGGCCTCAGGCCACCCGCAGCGCCTGCAGCTGCCCGGCCATGTCCTCGGCCAATGCGGCCAGCGGCGCGGACGGGCCGCCGCGATGCGCCTCGATCCGCAGCGCGGTCATGTCGGCCTGGTAGCGGCGGGCGAGGCGCGCGGGATCGGCCCCGGGGGGCAATTCCCCCGCTGCCCGCGCCGCCGCGAAGATCGCCTCGATCTCGGCCGTCATCGCGTCGAGATGCGCCCGCGCCCGCGCGCCGATCCGCGGCTCGGCATCGGTGACGTCGAGCATTGTCCTGACCAGCATACAAGCGCGCGGCGTCGCGTCTGACGCATCCTTGCATGCGAAGCCGCGCAGGAACGACGCCAGCGCATCGAGACGCGAGCCCTCCGCCACACCGATTTGGGCGAGCTGCGCGCGGTTGCGCTCGAAATAGCGGTCGAGCGCGGCGAGATAGAGCTCTTCCTTGCTCTTGAAGGCGGCGTAGATGCTGCCGGGCCTCATCCGCAGCGCCGCCTCGAGGTCCTTGAGCGAGGTCGCATGATAGCCCTTCTCCCAGAACAGGGTCAGGGCGGCGTCGAGCGCGGTGTCGCGGTCATAGGTGCGGGATCGGGTCATGCCGAACAAGATAGGCGCTTTGCGCGGCTTTGTCGCGCCCATGCGCACAGAGCCGCCCATCACGCTTGAGTGATCGCTCAAATATATCATTGAGCGATCACTCAAGTTGGTTATGTTCGCCCCATGCAAAGGCCGAGACGGCCCGGACACAGGAGCACCGCATGACCGATTTCACCCTGCACGACGAGACCACCGCCCCCGAGGCCAGCCAGCCGCTTCTCGCCAAGTCGAAGGCCGCCTTCGGCATGATCCCCGGCCTGCACGCCGTCATGGCCGAGGCGCCCGGCCTGCTCGAAGCCTACCAGCGCACGCATGAGCTCTTTGCCAATTCGAGCTTCGACAAGGACGAGCTGACCGTCGTGTGGCAGAGCGTCAACGTCGAGAACGCCTGCCACTACTGCGTCCCCGCCCACACCGGCATCGCCAAGTCCATGGGCGTCGACGACGCGATCACCGAGGCGCTGCGCGATGGCACGGCCCTGCCCAATGCCCGGCTCGAAGCGCTGCGCGACTTCACGCTCAAGCTGGTGCGCCAGCACGGCAACCTCGCCGATGCCGATGTGCAGGCCTTCCTCGACGCGGGCTTCACCAAGCGCCAGATCCTCGAGGTGATCCTCGGCTACAGCCAGAAGGTCATGTCGAACTACACCAACCATCTGGCCGAGACGCCGGTCGACAAGCCGTTCCAGAAGTTCGCCTGGAGTCCCGCCGACAAGGCGGCCTGATCCACCTGTCCGACCGCTGGACCGAACGAGGCCTCGCAGCGCATGCGGCGGGGCCTTTTGCCCGTCTCCTTGCCCCGATCCGCAGTCCGCCGCGAAAACGACAGGCGACAGGCGGCGTTTGCCCTCTATTGTAGGTTCACGGGGCCGTGACCCCGCCATGAGCAACAGGAGAGGCGCTATGACAACCAAGCTCGTTGTCGGACTGGACGGCCATGCCTCGGGGGAACGCGCCCTCGACTTCGCCGTGAACCAGGCCCGGCTGATCGGCGATTGCGGCCTCGTGGTCGCCTATGTGATCGAATGGTCACCCTTCTCGTTCCACTCCGCCGAGGAGAACGCCCAGCGCCACAAGCGCCGCGAGGAAGAGATCAGCACGGTGATGACCCGGGTGATCGAGCCTGCGGTGCGCAAGCTCGAAAAACTGGGCCTCAGCGTTACCGGCAAAGTACGCCACGGCGACGTGGCCGATACGCTCAACGCCATCGCCAAGGAGCAGAAGGCCGCGCAGATCATCGTCGCGCGCTCCTCGGAGGGCGGCTTTTCGAGCCGGATCTTCGGCTCCTCCACCTTCAACCTCGTGAAATCGGCGGATCTGCCGGTCACGGTCGTCCAGTGAGGGGGGCCGACATGATCCGACATATGCTCGCCCCGGCCCTCGCCCTGCTCGCCGCGACACCCGCTGCGGCGCAGGAGGCGCTCTCGCTCGACGCCCGCGTCAACGAGATCTTCGCGCAGGCCACCGGGCCTTTCGTCAATTTCATCTTCGCGCCGTTCTACGGCACGAATTTTCCCTGGATCGTCATGTGGCTCGTCGTCGCCGCCACGGTCTTCACCCTCTATTTCGGCTTCGTGCAGTTCCGCTTCTTCGGCCATGCGATCAGGCTGGTGAAGGGCGACTATTCCGACCCCGAGGATGCGGGCGAGGTCAGCCATTTTCAGGCGCTCGCCACGGCGCTCTCGGGCACGGTGGGGCTTGGCAACATCGCGGGCGTCGCTGTGGCCGTGGGCATCGGCGGGCCGGGCGCGACCTTCTGGATGATCCTTGCGGGCCTTCTGGGCATGGCGTCGAAGTTCACCGAGTGCACATTGGGCGTGAAATACCGCAACGAATACGAGGATGGCACCGTCTCTGGCGGTCCGATGTACTACCTCTCCAAGGGGTTTCGCGAGCTGGGCCTGCCCGGCGGCGGCTTTCTCGCGGTGCTGTTCTCGATCTTCTGCATCCTGGGCGCTCTGGGCGGCGGCAACATGTTCCAGGCCAACCAGGCGCATGCGCAGATCTCGGGCATCGTCGGTGATTACCCGGGCTGGATCACCGGGCTGGTCTTCGCCTTCGTGGTGTTTCTCGTCATCGTCGGCGGCATCAGGTCGATCGCGCGGGTCACCGAAAAGATCGTGCCCTTCATGGGCATCCTCTACGTCGGTGCGGCGCTGATCATCCTGATCGTCGAATACGACAAGATCGGCTGGGCCTTCGGCCAGATCTTCGCCGGCGCCTTCTCGGGCCTCGGCGTTGCGGGCGGTCTCGTCGGCGCGCTGATCCAGGGGTTCAAGCGCGCGGCCTTCTCGAACGAGGCGGGCGTGGGTTCGGCGGCCATCGCCCATTCGGCGGTGCGCACCAAGGAGCCGATCACCGAGGGCTTCGTCTCGCTGCTGGAGCCGCTGATCGACACGGTGGTGATCTGCACCATGACCGCGCTCGTCATCACCATCTCGGGCCAGCTCATCATGGACCCTGAAACCGGGCGCTTCGTGCTCGACGAGGCAGGTGCGATCGCCACCGTCGACGGCAACACCGGCGTCGCGCTGACCTCGGCCGCCTTTGCCGAAGGCATCAGCTGGTTCCCCTACGTGCTCGCCATCGCGGTGGTGCTGTTTGCCTTCTCGACCATGATCAGCTGGTCCTACTACGGGCTGAAGGCCTGGACCTACCTCTTCGGCGAGGGCCGCGTGAAGGAGCTGGTCTTCAAGCTGATCTTCTGCGCCTTCGTGGTGGTCGGGGCCGCGGCCAATCTCGGCCCGGTGATCGACTTCTCGGATGCCGCGATCTTCTCGATGGCGGTGGTCAACATCTTCGGCCTCTACTTCCTGATGAAGATCGTGCGCCGCGAGCTTGGCTCCTATTCCAAGCGCCTGCGCGGCGGGCAGATCGTGGCCTACAAGTCCTGATCCACAGAGCCGGGCCCGCCCCTGACGCGGGGGCGGGCCCGGCCTCATGTGCAGGAATGCGGCACCGCGCGGGTGATGCGCCGAACGAGGATGCGGGCGCGCGCGCGAGGCTGTAGAGATCCCCGGGCGGGACGGTCGAAGGGGGATGGCGCAGATGGGATCGTGGGGCGAACCGGCGCTGCTGCTGGCGACGATCATCAACCAGCTTCCGATCATCAGCGTCTTCGTGCCGACCGAGCCGGTCTATGTCTATCTCGGCACGCAGCTGCCGCAGGGCGGCTGGACCTCTCTCATGATCTGCATGCTGGGTGCGTGGATCGGCGCGCAGGGCTCGTTCTGGCTTGGGCGGACCGCCGGGGCGCGGGTGCTGGCGCGGATGAACGCCGCCCCCGGCGCCATGGCCCGCGCCCGCAGCCTGTTCGAGCGCCGCGGCGCGCCCTTCGTGGTGCTGGCGCAGCTGATCTGGCCGATCGCCACGCTGAGCCAGGTGCTGGCCGGGGCCTGGGGCATGCGGCCCGCCACCTATCTCGCCGTCTCGGCGCTGGGCGCGGTGCTGGCGGTGATGCAATACGCGGCGATCGGCTATGTCTCGGCCAGCGGCCTCGCCGCGCTGGGGCTGGAGCCCGACGAGCCGTTGCTGGTGCTGCTCGGGCCCTACCGGCTGCTGATCGGGCTGGCGCTCTTGCTGCTGATCGGCTGGGCGCTGATCCTGCGCCGCGCCAGGCACGCGCTGCCGCTGCGCATCGCCTATGCGGCGATGCTGGCGCTGGCGATGTTCGGCGCCGTCAATCTCGGCACGCTGACCGGCCGGACCGATGCGGCGGGGCGGCTCGCGCCGCTGCCGCTCGATCTCGCCTGCCGGGCGCTCGACGAGACGCTGGTCGCGCGGGCGGGCGAGACGCCGCTGCACGCGGCGCAGCCGGTGAACCTCGCGCTTGTCGGTTTCGACGCGCCTGCCTCGCTGCTCGAAGGGCTGGGCTGGCTGCGCAACCGCACCTATGCGGGCGGCGAGCTGGAGCCGACCGATATCCTGCGGCTGACCTACGAGGGCCTGCCCCCGGCCTCATCGCTCCTGCTCGAAGGGATCGCCACCGATCTCGCCTGGCAGGAGGAGCGCGGCGTGGTGCCGCGCACGCAGCTGCGGCTCTGGCCGGTCGCGGTGCCCACGGGCGTGCCGCCGATCTACCTCGCCTCGGTCGGGCGGATCGACGCGGTGACGCTGCGGCTGGGCGGGCGGCTGCCGCTGCCGGTGCTGGCCTATGACCTGTTTCCCTTTACCGACAGCGCCCGCAACCGCGAGGCCGAGGCGATCACCCGCGCCATCCCCGGCGCGGACTGGCGGCTCCTGGGCCCCTCTGCCCTGCCCGAGGAGGAAAGCCAGTTCGAAAGCGACGGGCGCATCGCGGTGCTGCGCGCCCCCGGCGCGCCCGCCCTGCCCGAGATCTGCGAGGGGGCGGCCCCCGCCGAGGCTGCGGCCACCACGCGGGGCTGACAGGCGGGGCTGAGCATCGCCCCACGCGGGCAAGCTGATCTCTGCGGGCAACCTGCCCGGCGCGTGGCCGGGCTCAGCGCGCGGCGCGCACCTGTGCCAGCTGCCAGATGCTGCGGGTGAAGATGTCCTCGGTGCGGTACTGCGCGCCGGCGTCATAGGGGTAGACCACCCAGAAGGGGCCCTTCTCGCGCACCGGCATGGGCTCTCCGTCCACCCGCGTGGCGATGATGGGCGAGGTAGGTTCGATCTCGTCGATCGGGATCTCGACCCGGTAGTCGTTGAGCGCGACCAGCTCGACCTGCTCGGCCGCGCCCTTGTCGAGTCCGGCCCGCTCCAGCAGCACCGCCAGCGGCACGCCGGAAAAGCGGGTCCGCCCGTCGGTCCAGATCGTGCCCGTCACGAATTCCGTCTGCGGCAGCGCGTCAAGCGCGTCGAGATCGAAGACCATGACGTTCTGGTCCGGGCCGGTAACGCGCAGCGCCAGCGGCTGCGCCGCGGCCAGGCTGGCGAGCGTCGACAGGACAAGGGCCGCGCAGGTGGTCTTCATGGTCCCGAGCATCGCGAATCATCTCCAAATCCGTGCTCTCGCAAACTGCATCAGCCCCCGGTTTCGGGCCACTTCGCTTCGGCACAGGTTCCTATCCCTTATGGTAGGCTCCACCCCACAGGGCACAACCAGCACGCGTCCCGCAATGACGCGGCGTTACGGCGGTCGTGCCGGCAGGACGTCGGGTTCTTTGCCGATCGGCAAGCTTCATGGGGCAGGATTGCAGCGGGCCCTGTAGCCGCGACAGCAACAGCCGGAGACACCGATGCGCATCCTGATCGCCGACGACCACGACCTCGTGCGCGAGATGATGGCCGCCTTTCTCGAACGGGACGGCAATATGCAGGTGACGCAATCCTCCAGCCACGACGGCGCGATGCGCGAGCTGCGCCGGGCCGGGCCGTTCGAGCTGGTGCTGCTCGATTACCTGATGCCGGGCATGCGCGGGCTCGAGGGGCTGCGCCGGGCGCTCGCCCAGAGCGGCGGCAACCCGGTGGCGCTGATCTCGGGCACGGCGGGGCGCGGCATCGCCGAAGAGGCGCTCGCGGCCGGAGCGGCGGGGTTTCTGCCCAAGACCATGCCGGCCCGGTCGCTGGTCAACGCCGTGAAGTTCATGGCGATGGGCGAGACCTATGTGCCGCATGGCTTCATGAGCGGCCGAGACGCGCCCCCCTCGGCCCTCTCCGGCCTGACCCCGCGCGAGCGGCAGGTGCTCGAGGGGCTCACGCGCGGCAAGTCGAACAAGGAGATCGCGATGGATCACGGCATTCGCGAGGTCACCGTCAAGCTGCATGTGAAGACGTTGTGCCGCAAGCTCGGCGCGCGCAACCGCACCCAGGCGGCGATGATGTCGCGCGACCAGGGCCCGAACTGACGCGCGACGCATTCGGACGTCCGTCGCCCATGGCACGCCCCAGTCATCCGACATAGCATGGATGCCGAGTCGGGAACCGGAGGGCGAAGTCATGACGGTGCTGGAACGCAACAACGTGAAGCTGGGCGGCCGGCCGGATGCCCCGCCGATGGTCTTCGTGCACGGGTTCGGCTGCGATCAGTCGATGTGGCGCGAGGTGGCGCCCCCCTTCGCGGACACGCGGCGCACCGTCACCTATGATCTGACCGGCATGGGCGGCTCGGACCTCTCGGCCTACGATCCGCGGCGCCATGCCGAGCTGCAGGCCCATGCCGATGACCTGCTGGAGATCCTCGAAGCGCTCTCGCTGGAGGATGTCTGCCTCGTGGGGCATTCGATCGGCGCCACGATCGCGCTTCTGGCGGCGAACCGCGCGCCGGCCCGCGTCTCGCGGCTGGTGATGGTCTCGCCCAGCCCCGCCTTCCTCGAGGATGCCGAGGCCGGCTATCGCGGCGGTTTCGCCCGGGAAGAGATCGAGGGGCTGGTGGCGCTTCTGGAGGAGAATCACCTCGGCTGGTCGATGCAGATGGCGCCCACCATCGCCGGCCAGCCCGCCGAGTCCCCCTCGACCGTGGAGCTGACGCAGAGCTTCTGCCGCACCGATCCGCAGATCGCGAGCCACTTCGGCCGGGTCACCTTCTTCGCCGACCGCCGCGCCGATTTCGAGAAGGCCGCCTGCCCGGCGCTGGTGCTGCATTGCGACAAGGACGCGCTGGTGCCCATGGCCGTGGCCGAATGGATGCGCGACAGGATGCCGGGCGCCACGGTCGAGGTGCTCGATGCGACGGGGCATTGCCCGCACATGACCGTGCCGGAGACCGTCGTCGCGGCGATGGGCGCGCATCTCGGATCGCCTTGATGCCCTACATCGTCGGAGGCGGCTTCGACACCGCGGCCGAGCTGATCGAGGACGCGCCCTGCGGCATTGCCGTGACCGATCCCGACGGCCGACTGCGCTATGTCAACGCGACGCTGGCGCATTGGCTCGGCCTGCCGCCGGGCGGAGACGCCGCGCGCCCCACGTTAGCCTCGCTGCTCACCGGGCCGGGGCGGATGTTCTACGACACGCATTTGGCGCCGATGATGCGGCTGCAGGGCTTCGCGCGCGAGATTTCCTGCCGGCTCGACACCGCCTCGGGCGTGCCTTTGCCGGTGCTGCTCAGCGGCGTGGCCCGGCGCGATGCCCAAGGACGCTGCCTGCGCTACGACTATACCGTCTTCGACGCCCGCGAGCGGCGCGCCTATGAGGAGGCGCTGCAGCAGGCCAAGCGCGAGGCCGACGAGCTGGCCGCGATCGTCAGCAGCTCGCCCAACGCCATCCTGCGGGTCGATGCCGCGGGGCATGTGCGCAGCTGGAACGCGGGCGCGGCGCGGCTGCTCGGG
>NZ_JAMYXC010000171.1 GCF_024159025.1 Limimaricola litoreus | reverse complement strand
GCCCCCAGCGCGCCGCAAGCTCGGCGCGCAGCGTGCCGGCCTGTGCGCTGCCCTCGACGAGGCGGGGCATCTGGTCACGGCGCATTCCGCCCGCGTCGAGCAGCTTCTCGGACCAGTCGCGCGCGCCCACGTCGAGCCAGGAGGTCCCGGCGCTGTCGGACATGTCGGCGACATGCTCGCCGGTCAGGTACAGGTTGAGATAGGCGGCGGGCAGGAGCACCTTGGCCATGCGCGCGTGGTTTTCCGGCTCATGCGCCCGCAGCCATTCGAGCTTGGGCGCGGTGAAGCCCGGAAACACGATGTTGCCCGACAGCGCGCGCACACCCTCGATGGCATCGAGCCGGGCGGCCTCCTCATGCGCGCGGCTGTCGTTCCACAGGATGCAGGGGCGGATCACCCGATCGCTTGCATCGAGCAGCGTCGCGCCATGCATGTGCCCGGCGACGCCGATGCCCGCGAGCTGCGCGAAGGCGGGATGCGCCTGGCGCAGCTCCTCGACCGCGCCGTCGAGCGCGGCGATCCAGTCCGCCGGGTCCTGCTCGCTCCAGCCCGGATGGGGATGCGCCGCCGCATAGGCGCGCTCGGCAGAGCCGATCGGCTGGCCCGCCTCGTCGACGAGAAGCGCGCGCAGCCCGGAGGTGCCGAGGTCGATGCCGAGATAGCTCATGATGTTGTGTCCCCGTTCTGAATTTTGCCCAAGCCATATCCCGTGCGGCGGGCGGCTGCCAACCGCGGCGGAGCATGAGGGGCGGCGATTCGATGCCCCGCCCCCTTGAAGGGGGCCATCGCGCGGGTCGCGACCCTCGCTCGGGCCCGGCTCGTGCGGTCGGCGCGCGCAGAGTTTGGCCAAAGGCCCTGTGCGGCAGAATGAAGCACCCCGGCATGAACGAAATTTCCGAGCATGTCTGGTCGCCGCCCTCCGTCTCCGCGATAGTGCGCGCCATGTCGCTTTTCATCATCGTCCTCCTCCCGTTCCTCGGCGCGCTGCTGCCCGGCCTGATGATCCGGGCCGGCCGGCAAGCCTGCTTCACCGCCACCTTCCTCGTGACGGCCACCGCCGCGATCGGGCTGCTCACGCATCTGCCCGCCGTGCTGCGCGGCGAGACGATCTCCGCCCGGCTCGACTGGATGCCGGGGCTGGGGCTCAACGTGAACCTGTTCCTCGACCCATTAGGCTTCATGTTCGCGGGGCTGATCCTCGGGATCGGCCTTTTGATCATCGCCTATGCGCGCCATTACCTGTCGCGCGACGACAACATGGGCGAGTTCTTCAGCTATCTATTGCTGTTCCAGGGCGCGATGGTGGGCATCGTCCTGTCGGACAACATCCTGCTTTTGCTGATCTTCTGGGAGCTGACCTCGCTCGCCTCCTTCCTGCTGATCGGTTTTTGGAAGCATCTGCCCGAGGGGCGCCAAGGCGCGCGCATGGCGCTCACCGTGACGGGCATGGGCGGGCTGGCGCTGATCGGCGGCATGCTGATGCTCGGGAGCATCGTCGGCAGCTACGACCTCAGCGTGATCCTGGAGAACCGCGACGTGGTTCAGGCTTCGCCGCTCTATGTCCCGGCGCTGCTGCTGATCCTGCTGGGCTGCTTCACCAAATCGGCGCAGTTCCCGTTCCACTTCTGGCTACCGCACGCCATGGCCGCGCCCACCCCGGTTTCGGCCTATCTGCATTCGGCGACGATGGTGAAGGCGGGGCTGTTTTTGATGGCGCGGCTCTGGCCGGTGCTGTCGGGCACGCCCGAATGGGTGGTGATCGTCTCCTCGGCGGGGCTCATCACCATGGTGCTCGGCGCCTTCATCGCGATCTTCAAGCACGACCTGAAGGCGCTCCTCGCCTTCTCGACCGTCTCGCATCTGGGCCTGATCACCTTCCTTCTGGGCACCGGCACCGGCTTTGGTGCGATGGCGGCGGTGTTTCACATCCTCAATCACGCCAGCTTCAAGGCCGCGCTTTTCATGAGCGCGGGCATCGTCGATCACGAGGCGCATACACGCGACATGCGGCGTCTGGGCGGGCTGCGCAAGCTGATGCCCGTGACCTTCGTCATCATGCTGCTGGCCGGCCTGTCGATGGCGGGCATCCCGCTCCTGAACGGCTTCATCTCCAAGGAGATGATGCTCGAAGAGGCCACCCACACCACGCTGTTCGGCTCGCCCCTGCTGGTCACGGTGGTCGCGACGGTCGGCGCGCTGTTCTCGGCGGCCTATTCCTTCCGGCTGATCGCGCATAGCTTCTTCGGGCCCGAGCGCGACGATTATCCGGCGCATCCGCACGACCCCAATCTCGGCATGTGGCTGCCGCCCGCTTTGCTGATCATCCCGGTGGTGGTGATCGGCCTGTTCCCGGCGCTGGCCGAGCCCTTCGTCAAGCTCGTCACCGGCGCGGTGATCGGCGGCGCGGTCGAGATGCCCGACGCGCATCTCAAGATCTGGCACGGGCTGAACCTGCCGCTCGCCATGTCGGCTCTCGCCGTGGTTGGCGGCATGGTGCTGCTGGCGCTCTTCGCCCCGCTGTCGCGGATCTGGGAGGCGGCCCCCCGCCCCGAGGCCAAGCGCATCTTCGACCGGCTGATCGCGGCCAGCGCCGGCACGGCGCGGGGTCTGACCCTGCGGCTGCATGACGGCGCATTCACCCGCTATGCCGCGATCTTCGTCGTGACCGTGGTGGGCCTAGGCGCGCATGCCTGGTTCACCGGCACCACCGGCGCCGAGATCTCGCGGCCGCTGCTGCCCGTCACCCCGATCGCCATCGCCGCCTGGACCATGCTGATCGCGGCCACCGGGTTTCTGGTGGCGGTGCATCGCAACCGGCTCGCCGTGCTGATGCTGATGGGCATCATCGGCCTGATGGTCTCCGTCGGCTTCAACCATTTCTCCGCCCCCGATCTCGCGCTCACGCAGATCTCGGTCGAGGTGGTGACGATCATCCTGCTGCTTCTGGCGCTCAACTTCCTGCCCAACCGCACGCCGAACGAATCCGGTGCGGCGCGGCGCATCCGCGACGCGGTCATCGCCGGGGCGGGCGGGCTTGCCGCGGCGGGGCTGATCTGGACCATCCTGTCGACCGAGGTTCCGATCGCGCCGATCTCGGACTATCACCTCGCCAATTCCTACAAGGGCGGCGGTGGCGACAACGTCGTCAACGTGATCCTCGTGGACTTCCGCGGCTTCGACACCTTCGGCGAGATCATCGTGCTCGGCATCGCCGCCCTCGTCATCTACGCGCTGACCGAGACGCTGCTTTCGGGGCCGGTGCGCCGCCGCCTGCTCAACCGCGGGCACGAGGAGCAACGCGCGGGCGACGCGCATCCGCTGATGATGGTGGTGCTGACGCGGGTGATGATGCCGCTGATCCTCATGGTCGGCGTCTACATCTTCCTGCGTGGGCACAATTCGCCCGGCGGCGGCTTCGTCGCGGGGCTCGTCGTCGCCATCGCGGTGGTGACGCAATACATGGCGAGCGGTTTCGCCTGGGCGGCGCGGCGCCAGCGCTACCCCTACCACGGCATCATCGGCGCGGGCGTCTTCGTCGCCGGTCTCACCGGCATTGGCGCCTGGTTCGTGGGCCAGCCCTTCCTGACCTCGGCCTTCGGCTATTTCCGCATTCCACCGATGGAGGAATTCGAACTGGCCACCGCCATGGGCTTCGACCTGGGCGTGTTCCTCGCCGTGGTCGGCGCGGTGATGCTGTCGCTCGAAAGTTTCTCGCGTCTGGGCTACAGGGCGGGGACGGAAACCTCCGATCACGCCATGGACATCGACCCCTCGCGCGATGCGGAGCTCACGCCGGACGATGCGGGCGCACAAGGCAAGGTTATCTGAGATGGAACTCCTGATCGCATCCGCCGTCGGCGTCCTGACCGCCGCCGGCATCTACCTGGTGCTGCGCCTGCGCACCTTTCCGGTCATCATCGGCACCTCGCTCCTGAGCTATGCCGTCAACGTCTTCCTCTTCGCCTCGGGGCGGCTGGCGCTCGATGCGCCGCCGGTGCTGCGCGACGGGGCGGAGCGCTACACCGACCCGCTGCCGCAGGCGCTGGTGCTGACCGCGATCGTGATTTCCTTCGGCATGACCGCCGTCGTCGTGATCATCGCGCTGGGCAGCTGGCTGTCCTCGGATGACGATCTCGTCGATCGCCCTGCCCTCCCGGACGGTGACGGCCACAGCCCCTCCCTGTCCGAAGGAGACGCGCGATGAGCCATTGGTTGATAACCCCCGTGGTGCTGCCGGCGATGCTGGCGGCGATCCTCGTGCTGATGGTGCGCGAGCACATCGTGGTGCAGCGCGCGTTGTCCATGGCCGGCACGCTGGCGCTCACCGCCATCGCCATCGGCCTGTTCTGGCAGGCCTCCGACGGCACGATCACGCTTTACCAGCTCGGCAACTGGCCCGCGCCCTTCGGCATCGTTCTGGTGGCCGACCGGCTTTCAACGCTGATGGTGCTGCTGACGACGCTGATGGCCCCTTTGGTGCTGCTTTATTCCATGGGCTCGGGCTGGGACGCGCGGGGGCGGCATTTCCACCCGCTGTTCCAGTTCCAGCTGATGGGCATCCTCGGCGCCTTCCTGACCGGCGACGCCTTCAACCTCTTCGTCTTCTTCGAGGTGCTGCTGATCGCCTCCTACGGGCTGATGATCCATGCGGGCGGGCGCGCCCGGCTGCGGGCAGGCACGCAATACGTGCTATACAACCTGCTCGGCTCGACGCTCTTCCTCTTTGCCCTCGGCACGATCTACGCCAAGACCGGCACGCTCAACATGGCCGACCTCGCGCTGCGCGTGGCCGAGCTCGATCCGGGCGCGAGCGCGGGCATCCGCGTCGCCGCCGTGCTGCTGCTTTTGGTCTTCGCGATCAAGGCGGCGCTGCTGCCGCTGCATTTCTGGCTGCCCGACAGCTATGCCGAGGCCCCCGCCCCCGTGGCCGCCCTCTTCGCGATCATGACCAAGGTCGGCGCCTACGGCATCATCCGCATCTACACGCTCGTTTTCCCGCCCGATCTCGAGATCACCCAGGGCCTGTTCGACACCTGGCTTCTGCCCGCGGCGCTGCTGACGCTGGCGATGGGCATGATCGGCGTTCTGGGCGCGGCGCGCATCGACAGGCTGGTGGCCTTCTCGGTGATCGGCTCGATGGGGCTCCTGCTCAGCGCGGTGGCGGTCTTCACCCCCGACGGCATCGCCGCGGCGCTCTACTATGCGATCCACTCGACCTTTGCCACGGCGGCGCTGTTTTTGCTCGTCGACCAGATCAAGAGCCGCCGCGGCAATGCCGGGCCGCTGCTCGTGCATGGACCGCCGATCGCGGGCGGCGCGCTGGTGGCGGGGATGTTCTTCGTCGCGGCCATCGCCATGATCGGCCTGCCGCCGCTCTCGGGTTTCCTCGGCAAGCTGCTGATCCTCGACGCCGCCACCGCGAGCCCGCTGGTCTGGTGGGTCTGGGCGGTGGTGCTCTTGGGCTCGCTCGTCGCATTGGTCGGCTTTTCGCGCGCGGGCTCGCTGATCTTCTGGAAGGCACATCAGCACGGACCCGACGGCCCCGTGGACTGCGAAACCGCGCCCGAGGTCGAGGACACCACCGCCCAACCCGAGACGACCCAAGGCCCGCTTTCGCCCCGGCCGGTGCTGCCGATGATCGCCATCGGCGGTCTGATCGCCCTGCTGATCGCGCTCACCGTCGCGGCGGGGCCGGTCAACCGGATGCTGGCGGCGACCGCGGCACAGCTCTTTTCGCCCGCGCCCTATGTCGAGCTGGTGCTGAACACGCCGGGCAAGAAGATCAAGGCGGATCCGCATGCCGGCGAGGATGATCACGGCGCGGCTGCGGACGAAACCGGGGAGGACCACTGAGATGTCGAGGCGACTGACCCGGAAACTCCTGCCCCACCCCATGCTCTCGACGCTGCTGGTGGTGGTCTGGTGCCTGCTGATCAACGATCTGACCCTCGGCACGGTGGTCTTCGGCGCGATCCTCGGGATCCTGATCCCGATCTCCACCGCCGCCTACTGGCCCGACCGGCCCAAGATCACGCGGCCCCTGCGGCTCGTCTCCTATGCGATGATCGTGATCTGGGACATCATCGTGGCCAATGTGCAGGTGGCGATGATCGTGCTGTTCAAGCCCAACGCCGACATGTCCCCCAACTGGGTGCTGATCCCGCTGGATCTGCGCACGCCCGAGGCGATCACCCTGCTGGCGGGCACCATCACCCTCACCCCCGGCACCGTCAGCACCGACCTGTCGTCCGACGGGCGCGCGCTGCTGGTCCACGCGCTCGACGCACCCGACCCGGACGCGGTGCGCGACGAGATCAAAACCCGCTACGAGCGGCGGCTGAAGGAGATCTTCGAATGATCGACACCGTCCTTTACGGCGCCCTGGGCGCGGTCGGGCTGGCACAGCTGCTGGCCATGGCGCGGCTGGTGCGCGGGCCGCATACCGGCGACCGCATCCTCGCGCTCGACACCATGGTGATCAACGCCATCGGCCTGATCATCCTGCTCGGGATGCTCTGGGGCACGCAGATCTACTTCGAAAGCGCGCTGATCTTCGCCATGCTCGGCTTTGTCTCGACCGTGGCGCTGGCCCGCTTCGTGTTGCGCGGGGACATCATCGAATGACCGACATCCTGTTCCTGACCGAGATCCTCGTCGCCGCGCTGCTCGTCATCGGCGCGGTCTTCACGCTGATCGGCTCCTACGGGCTGTTGAAGCTCGACCAGCCGATGAAGCGGCTGCACGCGCCGACCAAGGCCTCGACGCTGGGCGTGGGCTCGCTGCTTCTGGCCTCGATGATCCATGGCTTCACCTCCGGCGAGGCTTCGCTGCACGAGCTTCTGGTGATGGCCTTTCTCTTCGCCACCGCGCCGATCTCTGGAAATTTCATTGCCAAGGTGCATCTGCATCGTCAGCGAGGTGGCAAGGAGCTGCCCGCGCCGCCCTCCGAAGAGCGTTGGGCGACCTATTCGGAACAATGACGCCTCCGGCCCCGCCGGGGCTGGGAGCACGACGTGACCGAAACACCGGATGACCGCCATGTCGGGCCGATCCTGCATCTGCGCGGGCATGGCGCGGCCGGGCTGAGCCTCGCCGCCATCGTGATCCGCCCCGAGGGCGCGCCCTGCGGTCCGCTTCATGCGGGCGGCACCATGCACGAGCCCCGCGCCATCGCCACGCTCGAGGGGCTGACGGTCTGGCGCTTTGATTTCAAGCTGCAGACCGCCGATCGCGGCTATGGCTTCGAGAGCGAAAGCTACCCCGTCGAGACCGATCTCGCGGCCGATCTGCGCCTCGCCTTCCTGTCGTGCAACGGCGAGGAGATCGGCGACATGGACCGCGACCCCGCCGAGCGGGATGCGATGTGGGCGAGGATGCGGGCCGAGCACGAAACGCGGCCTTTCGCGGTGCTGATCCAGGGCGGCGATCAAATCTATGCCGACGAGGTCACGCAAGGCCATCCGCTCAGCGACGGCTGGCCCGACGACATCCCGCAGGACGCCGCACAGGCCGATCTCGACGATCTGGCCCGCCATCTGCGCGCGGGTTTCGTGCGGCGCTACATGCGCGGCCTCGCCTCGCCCGCCATGGGCGGTCTCATGGCCCGCGTACCGACGCTGGCGGTCTGGGACGATCACGACATCTGCGACGGCTGGGGCTCCTTGCCCGAAGCCGCGACCGACAGCGCGGTGGGGCGCAGGCTTTTCGACGTGGCGCGCGAGATGTACCTGCTGTTCCAGCATGGCGCGGTCGAGACCGACATCCCCGAGATCTTCGCCGACCCATCTGGCGCGCAACTTGGTTGGCAGCGTGCCTTGCCGGGCCTGACGCTCACCACGCCCGACCTGCGCTCCGAGCGCCGCCGCAGGCGGGTCATGGGAGAGGCGGGCTGGCGCCTGCTGGAGAGCCCCTCGCCCGAACCCGCGCAGACCTTCGTCGTCTCCTCCGTGCCGCTTCTGGGTCCGCGGCTGTCGCTGGTCGAGGCGGTGATGTGGCTCTGGCCCGGCATGCAGAAATACGAGGACGATCTGCGCGACCAGTGGCAGAGCCGGGCGCATAGGTCCGATTGGCGCCGGGCGCTGCGCGCGGTGCTGCGCTTGCGCGCGCGCGGCCCCGTCACGGTGCTCTCGGGCGAGATCCACCTCGCCACCCGCGCCGAGATGGTGGCAGAGCCGGGCCCGGTGCACCAGCTGGTGGCCTCCGGCATCTCGCACCGCGCGCCGCCCGGCGGCTATGCGCGCGGTCTGGGATGGCTCGGCAGCCTCGGCGAGGGGCCGCTCGACGGGCATCCGATCCGCATCCTGCCGCCGCCGGGCCTGCATCGCCGCTACGTGGCCGAGCGCAATTTCCTGGTGCTGGAGCGCAACGCCGGCGCATGGGCCGCCGTGTGGCACCTCGAGGAGACCGGCCCGACCCCGCCCCTGCCGCTCTAGCCCAGCGGCAGCGTCACGCGGGCTTCGAGACCGCCGCTCTCGCGGTTCGACAGTTCGATCTCCCCGCCATGGGCGCGCAGGATCGTCCGGGTGATCGACAGGCCAAGTCCGGCGCCGCCGGTGTCCTGGCTGCGGCTCTGCTCGCCGCGCACGAAGGGTTCGAACATGCCCTCCAGCCGGGCCGCCTCGATTCCGGGGCCGTCATCGAGGATGCGCACCACCGCCATTTCCCCCTCCTGCGTCAGCTGCACCCGGGCGCTGCCGCCATAACGGATCGCGTTGTCGATGAGATTGCCGAAAGCGCGTGACAGCGCGACGGGGCGGCCACGCACGGGCGGGGCCGATCCGCCCTCGCACACCGCGCCGCGCTCATCGCACAGCCGCGCCAGCAGGGGGGCGAGATCAACCTCCGCCACCGGTTCGGCCTCATGCCCCGACCGCGCGAAGGAGACGAGCCCCTCGGCCATCACCGCCATCTCGTCGAGCGTGCGGATCATCGGCTCGCCCTCCGCTTCGTCGAGCATTTCCGCGCGGATGCGCAAGCTGGTGATCGGCGTGCGCAGGTCGTGGCCCACGGCGGCGAGGGTGCGCAGCCGTTCGGCCTCGAACTGCGCGATCCGCGCCTGCATGTCGTTGAAGGCCCGGGCCGCCGCGCGCATTTCCCGCGCGCCGGTTTCGGGCACCCGCAGGCTGCGGTCGCCCCGCCCCGCGCCGCGCGGGCCGCTGGGCTTTGCCGCGGCGATGGTCCGCGGGCTGATGCGCTTTGTGCTGCGCGTGGTCTGGGGCGTCGGCTGGCGCGTCGCTATGGTGCTGGCGCTCGTGATCGGGCTCGGCGTCGCCTATTACGCGGCGCAGCTTCCGGCGGTCACCGATCTGGTCGACGGGCGCGCGCGCGGCTCGGTGACGCTGCTTGACCGCGACGGCGCGACCTTTGCCTGGCGCGGCGACCAGTTCGGCGGCATGGTCACCGCCGACACCATCTCGCCGCATCTGCGCAATGCCGTGGTGGCGACCGAGGATCGCCGCTTCTGGTGGCACCCGGGCGTCGATCCTCAGGGCGTCGCCAGCGCCATACGCATCAACCTCTCCGAAGGCCGGGGCCCGCTCTCGGGCAACGGCGGCTCGACCATCACCCAGCAGACCGCGAAACTGCTGTGCCTGGGCAAGCCGTTTGACCCGGAGGTCTGGAAGAACGAAACCGAATACGAGGCCGACTGCCGCCGCACCACACTGTGGCGCAAGGTACAGGAAGCCGTCTACGCGATGGCGATGGAGGCGCGCTACACCAAGGAGGAGATCCTGACGATCTACCTCAACCGCGCCTATCTCGGCGCCGGCACGCGCGGCTTCGAGGCCGCCTCGCAGCGCTATTTCGGCAAGCCCGCGGGCCAGGTGAACCCGGCCGAGGCGGCAATGCTGGCGGGGCTTCTGAAGGCACCGACCACCTATGCGCCGACCAACAACCTCGCCCGCAGCCAGGACCGCGCCCGGGTCATCGTCGGGCTGATGGAGCAGCAGGGCTACCTCTCGGCCCCCGAGGCGCAGGACGCGCGCGCCAACCCCGCCACGCTCTCGGCCACGGCTCAGCAGGACCAAGGCGGCTATTTCGCCGATTGGGTCATGGACACGGGGCCCGAGTTCTTCACCCGCGACACCACCGAGGACGTGGTGATCCGCACCACCCTCGACCCGCGCATCCAGACCGCCGCCGAGACCGCGCTCTTGCGCGTGTTCGAGGAGCGGGTCTCCCCCGGTTCCGAGGCGCAGGCCGCGATCGTGGTGATGAGCGCCGACGGCGCGGTGCGCGCCATGGTCGGCGGGCGCAACGTGACCGCCTCGGGCGCCTTCAACCGCGCCACCCAGGCGCTGCGCCAGACCGGTTCGGCCTTCAAGCCCTTCATCTATGCCGCGGCACTCGATCTCGGCATGCAGCCCTTCGACCTCGTCGACGACAGCCCGCTGACCATGAACATCCCGGGCTCCGGCCCCTGGTCGCCCGAGAACTACGACCGCAGGTATGACGGCATGGTCACCCTGACCGAAGCGCTGGCCGAAAGCCGCAACATCCCGGCAGTGAAGATCTCCGAGCAGGCCGGGCGCGAGAACGTGCGCACCGTGGCCTCGATGTTCGGCATCGACAGCGATCTCGCCGCCGGCCCGGCGCTGGCGCTGGGCGTGTCGGAAAGCACGCTCCTGGAGATGACCGGCGCCTATGCGGGCATCCTCAACGGCGGCTCCTCGGTGACGCCATATGGCCTCGTCGAACTGCGGCTCAAGGGCGACGACACGCCGCTCATGGGCACGGGCGGTGGCATCGGCGAGCGGGTGATCACCCGGGATGCCGCCGAAAAGCTCACCTGGATGATGAGCCGGGTGGTGGCCGAGGGCACCGGCGGGCGGGCGCAGATTGACGGCTGGGAGGTGGCGGGCAAGACCGGCACCACGCAAGGCGCGCGCGACGCATGGTTCGTGGGCTTCGCGGGCGATTACGTGGCCGGGGTCTGGATGGGCTATGACGACAACCGTCCCTTGTCGGGCGTGACGGGCGGCGGGCTGCCCGCCACGATCTGGCGCGAGACCATGGTGCGCGTGCTCGAAGGCCAACCGGTCAAGCCGCTGCCGATGCGGGTGCCCGAACCGGCGCCGGCCGACACCATCGCCGGGGCCGCGTCGCAAGACGTCTCGCCGTCGCGCGGGCAGGCCAGCGATCCCGAGACCGACCGGCTGCTGCGCGAAATGCTCGGCGCGCCGCAGGGCACCGCGCCTGCGCCAACCCAAGCCCCGGCGCAGCGGGACCGCGAGGGGCTCATCCTCGACGTGCTCACCAACATCCTCGGCGGGGCGGGCAACTAGCGCCGGTCAGCCGGCCTCGTCGGGGATCTCGACCTGCGCGGCGGTGCCGCCGCGCGCCTCGCCCGATCCATCATCCGGGGCCGCCGGCGCATCGCCCGCCCCCTCCGGGGCGGCGGGCAATGCCACCGAGGGCAGAACGACCCGCGGCAGGACCACCGAAGGCAGCACGATCCGCGGCGGCGGCAGCCCGTCCGTGCCGGGCGCATCCGCAGCATTCGTGGCGGCCAGCGCATCGGCCTCCTGCGTGGCGGGCGGCGCTTCGGTGACTTCCGCGGCGGAGGGGGTGGCGCTCTCTTCCGCGACGACGGGCGCGTCGCAGCTGGCATAGCGGAAGGCATAGCCGTTCCACAGCATGATCAGCCCCTCGTCCTGCGCCGCCTTCATCAGCAACGCCCGTTCCGTCCAGCGCGTGTCCCCGGCGGTGCATTCCATGGTGTAGAGCGTGGCGTCCATGTCGACGACATCCACGGGCCGCGTCATCTGGCAGGCGCTGCCGATTCCCTCGAACAGCCCGTCGCGAATACGCAGCGCTCCGCCCTCGACGCCGATTTCGGCGCAGTCGGCCTCGCCGTTGCTGCGATACAGGCCGTCATAGGGGGTCGCGGCCCCCGGCGCGGCCATCAGGACCAGCCCCATGGCCAGCCATGTCGGATTCATGTTTCGCAAAGTCATGCGCTGCAAGTTAGCGGTGGGGCGCGCAAGGTCCAGAACCACACCGGCACAATCACGCCTCAGCCGTGGTGGGACGCTACCCACCAAGGCGCCTTTGCTCTAAGCAGGAGCCAGGCAGCCGCGTTCGAGCCGCGCGGTCCGGCCGGGATGCGAATGGGGAATGACATGACAAGAGACGCGGCCTACCTTGGCACCGAAGAACTCCGCGAAGCCCGGGCCCAGAGCCGCTGGCTCTACTGGGCCGTCGCCGTTTTCAGCCTGGTCGTCAACCTTCTGATGCTGACCGGGCCGCTCTACATGATGAACGTCTACGACCGGGTGCTGGGCTCGCGCTCGATCGCGACGCTGGTGGCGCTGTCGGTGCTGGTGGTCTTTCTCTATTCGATGATGGGGCTTCTGGACATGGTGCGCGGCCGGGTGATGAACCGGGTCGCGGCTCGGTTCCAGGCCCAGCTCGACCAGCGGGTCTTTTCCGCGGCCCTGCGCGCCAGCTCGGGCCAGAAGGCCCGGGCCGAGGCCGCGACCGGCCAGCGCGACCTCGAATCGGTGCAGCGGCTGATCGCCTCGCCGGTGCTGATGGCCGGGTTCGACCTGCCCTTCGCGCCGGTCTTCTTCTTCGGCATCTTCCTGTTTCATCCGATTCTGGGCCTCCTCGCCATCGGCGGGGCGGTGATCCTGATCATCATGGCGCTGGCCAACCAGCTGATGACCCGCAAGCAGCTCGAGGAGGCCAACGCCACGACCTTCCAGTCCGAGCAGCTCGGCACCCAGATCCGGCATGATTCGGACATGGTGCAGGCGCTGGGCATGCGCGGTGCGGCTTTCGGGCGCTGGAACGAGGCGCGCGCGCGCTCGCTCACCGCCTCGATCGGCGCGACCGACACCGGCGGCGGCTTCTCCGCGGTGATCAAGGCGTTCCGGCTGATGCTGCAATCGGGCATGCTGGGCCTTGGCGCCTATCTCGTGCTGCAGGGCCAGATGACGCCCGGCGCGATGATCGCGGGCTCGATCCTGCTGGGCCGGGCGCTGGCGCCGGTCGAGATGATCGTGAACCAGTGGCCCTCGGTCCAGCGCGCCCGCGAGGGCTGGCGCCGGTTGGCCGTACTTCTGGGAGAGATCCGCCCCGAGGAGCAGCGCACGGTCCTGCCCCGCCCCAAGGCGCGGCTGGCCTGCGAACAGGTCACCGTGCTGCCGCCCGGCGAGAACCAGGCCGCGCTGCGGATGATGAGCTTTCAGGTCGAGCCCGGCCAAGCGGTCGGCGTGATCGGCCCCTCGGGCGCCGGCAAGTCGACGCTGGCCCGGGCGTTGACCGGTCTGTGGCGCCCCGCCGCCGGCAAGATCCGCCTCGATGGCGCGAGCCTCGATCAATACGATCCCGACGTGCTGGGCAGCTATATCGGCTACCTGCCCCAGCAGGTCACGCTGTTTGACGGCACCATCAAGGACAACATCGCCCGCATGTCACTCACCCCCGACGATGCCGAGGTGGTGCGCGCCGCCCGCGCCGCCGCCGCCCATGAGATGATCCTGAAGCTGCCCGAGGGCTACGACACCCGCGTCTCCTCCAAGGGCGGGCGGTTGTCGGGCGGCCAGATCCAGAGGATCGGCCTGGCTCGCGCGCTTTACGGCGATCCGGTGGTGCTGGTGCTCGACGAGCCCAACTCCAACCTCGACAATTCCGGCTCCACCGCCCTCAACCAGGCGATTCGCGACGCCAAGGCGAACAAGAAATGCGTGCTGATCATGGCCCACCGCCCCGCCGCCATCGCCGAATGTGACCATATCCTCATGATCGAGAACGGCGGGCGGCGGGCCTTCGGCCCCAAGGAGGAGGTGCTGCGCGAAACGGTGCAGAACCACCGCGAGATCTCGGCCTCCGGCTCCTCGGGCGGGGGGGTCTCGTGATGCGTCCGCCCGTCTCTCCCTCCGATGCGCCCAGCCTGTGGTCCGCCGCAAAGCCGCTGATCGCCGGGTTTCTCGGCCTCGCGGTGCTGCTGGGCGGCTTTGGCACCTGGGCGGCGGTGAGCCAGATCTCCGGCGCCGTGGTGGCCTCCGGCCGGATCGAGGTCGACCGCAACCGGCAGGTCGTCCAGCACCCCGATGGCGGCGTCGTTTCCGAGATCCTCGTCGACGAGGGCGACACGGTCGAGGCCGACCAGCTCCTGATCCGGCTCGACCCCGAGCAGCTGCGCTCCGAGCTGGCGGTGGTCGAGGGACAGCTTCTCGAGGTGCTGTCCCGCCGCGCCCGGCTCGAGGCCGAGCGCGACGATTCCGACAGTCTCACCTTCGATGCGCTGCTGCTGGAGACCGAAAACCCGATCGCGTCCGAGCTGATGGAGGGCCAAAGGCGCCTGCAGGCGGCCCGGCTCGAGAGCGAGGACCGCCAGCGCGAGCAGCTCACCCGCCAGCGCGAGCAGATCAGCGACCAGATCCTCGGGATCGAATCGCAGGAGGAGGCCATCGCGAACCAGCTGCAGCTCATCGAGGGCGAACTGGCCAACCAGCAGTCCCTGCTCGACCGCGGCCTTGCGCAGGCGACGCGGGTGCTGACGCTGCAGCGCGAGCAGGCCAACCTGCTCGGACGCCAGGGCGAGCTGAAGGCCTCCAAGGCCCAGGCCGGCGGCCGCATCGCCGAGATCGAGATCGAGATCCTCAAGCTCGCCTCGACCCGGCGGCAGGAGGCGATCACCCAGCTGCGCGACCTGCAGTTCAACGAGATCGAGCTGTCGAACCGGCGCCGGGCGCTTCTGACCCAGCTCGACCGGCTCGACATCCGCGCGCCCGTGGGCGGCATCGTCTACGGGCTGACCGTCTTCACCCCCCGCTCGGTGATCCGCTCCGCCGAGCCGGTGCTCTACATCGTGCCGCAGGACCGGCCACTTGTGATCGCCACACAGGTGCAGCCGACCGACATCGACCAGCTGCATCTCGGCCAGGAGGTGGTGCTGCGCCTGCCCGCCTTCGACCAGCGCCGCACGCCCGAGCTGACCGGCGAGGTGGTGCAGATCTCGGCCGATGCCTTCCAGGACGAGCAGCAGCCGATCTCCTACTACCGCACGGAGATCCGGCTGTCGGAGGGCGAGATCGACAAGCTGCCCGAGGACATGACCCTGATCCCCGGCATGCCGGTCGAGGCCTATATCCGCACCTCCGATCGCACGCCGCTGGCCTATCTCGTCAAGCCGCTGGCCGATTACTTCGCCCGCGCCTTCCGGGAAGGCTGAGGCCCCGCAGGCGTTGTCCCCCCGTCCGGCGCAGGATAGCTTGCGCCGGAACACTCACGAGGGAACGACACCATGATCGATGCGGCAGGGATCAACGACAAGCTGACGGAAATGGGACTCGCGCTGCCGGAGGCGCCCAAGCCGGCGGCCAATTACGAACCCTTCGTCATCCATGACGGGCTGCTCTACGTCTCGGGCCAGATCTCGGCCGGAGCGGAGGGGCTGATCACCGGCCGCCTGGGCGAGGACATGACCACCGAGGCGGGGGCCAAGGCCGCGCAGGCCTGCGCCCTGAGCCTTCTGGCGCAGGCCCGCGCCGCCTGCGACGGCGATCTGGGCCGCATCGCGCGGCTGGTGAAGCTGACCGGCTTCGTCGCCTCCACACCCGGGTTCACCGAGCAGCCCAAGGTGATCAACGGCGCCTCCGACCTGATGGTCGCGCTTCTGGGCGAGGCCGGGCGGCACGCGCGCTCGGCGGTGGGGGTGGCCGCGCTGCCACTGGGCGTCGCGGTCGAGATCGAAGCCGTCTTCGCGCTCGCATGAACCGCCCCTCTCCCGAACTGCCCGCCGCCTTTCTCGACCGCCCCATCGCGCATCGCGGCTTTCACGGGGCAGGGCGGCCCGAGAATTCGGCCTCGGCGGTGCGCGCCGCCGTCGAGGCGGGCTACGGCATCGAGATCGACCTGCGCGCCTCGCATGACGGCGAGGCGATGGTGTTCCATGATGCGAGCCTCGAGCGGCTGACCACCGCCCGCGGCCTCGTGTCGAGCCAGACCGCCGAGGCGCTCGGCGCGATCTCTCTCATCGGCAGCGCCGACACCATCCCGAGCTTGGGCGAGGTGCTCGATCTCGTGGCGGGCCGCGCGCCGCTGCTGCTCGAGATCAAGGATCATGACTACACCCTCGGCCCCAATGTCGGCGTGACCGAGGCCGCCGTTGCGCGGGCGCTCGAAGACTACGCCGGGCCGGTGGCGGTAATGTCGTTCAACCCGCATTCGATCTCGGAGATGGCCCGCCTCGCCCCCGATCTGCCGCGCGGGCTGATCACCTGCGGCTTCGAGCCGGAGGAGTGGCCCGAGCTGTCGCCGCGCGTGGCCGCGCGGCTGCGCGAGATCCCCGATTACGACAATCTCGGCGCGGGCTTCATCAGCCACGAGGCGAATGATCTCGATCGGCCCCGCGTCGCCGAGCTTCGGGCGCAGGGCGCGAAGCTGCTGTGCTGGACCATCCGCTCGCCCGAGGAGGAGGAGGCCGCGCGACGCATTGCCGACAACGTGACCTTCGAAGGCTACCTTCCGGGGCCCGCCCCCGCTTGACCCCGGCCCGCGGGGGGCCAACTCTGCGGCCATGAGCCAGACAGACACGGACCCCGCGGCGGTGGTCGAGATCACCGCCCATGCCAGCCTGCGCGACATCCCCGCCCCGGACTGGGACGGCTGCGCCTGCCCCGAGGCGATGGGCGGTGGCCGCCCGGCTGATCCCTTCACCACGCATCGCTTTCTTTCGGCGCTGGAAGACAGCGGCTCGGTCGGACCCGGCACCGGCTGGCAGCCGCATTATCTCGCTGCCCGGCGGGACGGCGAGCTGATCGCCTGCGCGCCGCTCTATGCCAAGGGGCACAGCCAGGGCGAATATGTCTTCGATCACGCCTGGGCCGATGCCTACGAGCGCGCGGGCGGGCAGTATTACCCCAAGTTGCAGCTGGCCGTGCCCTTCACCCCGGTCACCGGGCGGCGGTTCCTTACCAGGCCGGGCCACGAGGGCGACGGCATGGCGGCGCTGGTGCAGGGCGCGGTGCAGCTTGCCGCGAACAACGGCATCTCCTCGCTGCACGCCACCTTCTGCAGCCCCGCCGAGGCCGAGGCGGGCGAGGAGATGGGGCTGATGCGGCGCATGGGTCAGCAGTTTCACTGGATCGACGAGGGCTATGGCACCTTCGACGGCTTTCTCGGCGCGCTTTCCTCGCGCAAGCGCAAGACCATCCGCAAGGAGCGCGCGGGCGCGCGGGCCTCGGGGCTGGTGATCGAGCATCTGACCGGCGACGCCATCAGGCCGCATCACTGGGACGCGGTCTGGGCCTTCTACCAGGACACCGGGCGGCGCAAATGGGGCTCGCCCTATCTCACCCGCGCCTTCTTCGAGATCGCGCATGAGACGCTGCGCGACGACATGCTGCTGATCCTCGCGCGCGATGGCGACCGGCCCGTGGCGGGGGCCCTGAACCTCATTGGCCGCGACACGCTTTACGGCCGCTACTGGGGCGCGCTCGAACACCACCCCTTTTTGCATTTCGAGCTGTGCTACTATCAGGCCATCGACTGGGCGCTGGCGCATGGCCTCACCCGCGTCGAGGCGGGCGCGCAGGGCGAGCACAAGCTGGCGCGCGGCTACCTGCCGGTGCCAACGCAGTCGCTCCACTGGATCGCGGATGCGGGCTTCCGCGACGCGGTGGCGCGCTATCTCGAGGCCGAGCGCGCGGCGGTGGACGAGGAGATCGAGGTGTTGACGGGATATGGCCCGTTCCGGCGCACCCGCATGGAGGACCAGGAATGACCGAGACGCTCGACGCAGCGGCGCGCACCACCCTCAAGGCAGCGGGATGGGAGGCGGAGCCCGATCGCGACGCCGTCACCAAGACCTTCCGCTTCTCGAGCTTCGTCGAAGCCTTCGGCTTCATGACACGCTGCGCGATCTGGGCCGAGAAATTGAATCACCACCCCGAATGGTCCAACAGCTACCGCAGCGTGACCGTCACGCTGACATCGCATGACGCCAAGGGGCTGACGACGCGCGACGCGGCCCTCGCGGCAAGGATGGACAAGCTGGCAGAGAGCTGACGAATACCGGGCTGTGGCCGGGCATTTCGCGCCGCCCCACCGAAGGAGCGGGCTGACAGGGCGGGCCATGCGTATTTGAAGAAAGATGAAAGGGGGCCGCGCGCCCCCTTTGCCGTTCGGCTCAGAGCGCCGCAACCATGCTTTCGCCGCCCGAAATGTCGCAGGTGCCGGTGTTCTCCTCCGGGTGCCAAAGCTTCACCACCCCGTCTTCGGCCATCAGAGCGTAGCGCCTGCTGCGGCGGATGAAGCCGCGATCGGGGTTCGAGAACTCCATGCCGATGGCGGAGGTGAAGTCGCAGGCCGCATCGGCCAGCATGACGATGCCCGCCGCCGTGGCCCCCGTCGTCTCGCCCCAGGCCCGCATCACGAAGGGGTCGTTGACCGAGAGGCAGATCACCTCCTCCACGCCCTTGTCGCGCAAGGGGCCCATCGCGCGGATGAAGCTCGGCACATGCGCGGTCGAACAGGTGCCGGTATAGGCGCCCGGCAGGCCGAAAATCACCACGCGGCGGCCCTTGAGCAGCTCGCCCAGTGCGACCTTTTCCGGCCCATCGGCCCCCATCCGCAGCAGATCCGCCTCCGGCAGCCTGTCTCCAACTGTGATCGTCATGCCGTGCGGCCCTTTCTCGATTGCGGTCGATGGCTGGGGATATAGTCTGCCGCCCGCAGCCGGGCCACTGAAACCAAGGGAGACGCACATGTCCCATTTCGTCGTGATCGGGGCCGGACAGGCCGGATCGTCGCTTGTGGCCAAGCTTCGCGCCGAAGGGTTCGACGGGCGCATCACCCTCGTCGGCGCCGAAACCGCCCCGCCCTACCAGCGCCCGCCGCTCTCCAAGGCCTACCTGCTCGGAGAGATGGAGAAGGCCCGCCTCTTTCTGCGCCCCGAGGCGTGGTACGCCGAGCATGACATCGAATTGCGACTCGGGGTGACGGCCAGCGCGCTTGATGCGGGCGCAAGGACCGTCACGCTCTCGGACGGCGAAACCCTGAGCTACGACCGGCTCGCCTTGTGCACGGGCGCGCATCCGCGCCGCCTGCCCGCCGCGATCGGCGGCGATCTGGCGGGCGTTTTCACCATGCGCGATCTTGCGGACGCAGACACCCTTGCGCCCGAGATGGTCGAAGGCCGCCGCCTGCTGGTGGTCGGCGGCGGCTACATCGGGCTGGAGGCTGCGGCGGTGGCCGCCAAGCGCGGGCTGACGGTCACGGTGGTCGAACAGGCCGAGCGCATCCTGCAGCGTGTCGCCGCCCCCGAGACCTCGGCCTATTTCCGCGACCTGCACCAAAGCCACGGCGTCGAGATCCGCGAGGGCGTGGGGCTGGAGCGGCTGTTGGGCGAAGAGCGCGTCACGGGTGCGCGGCTCACGGACGGCAGCGAGCTCACGGCCGATTTCGCCATCGTCGGGGTCGGCGTGGCGCCAGGCACGGGGCTGGCCGAACCGGCGGGGCTCGCGCTCGACAATGGCATACGCTGCGACATCCACTGCCGCACATCGGACGAGCACATCTGGGCCGCGGGCGATTGCGCCTCGCTGCTGTGGGCCGACATGCGCATCCGGCTGGAGAGCGTCGGCAACGCCATCGACATGGCCGAGAACGCCGCGCTCAACATGCTGGGGCGCGGCGTCGAATACCGCCCCCGCCCGTGGTTCTGGTCGGACCAGTTCGACACCAAGCTGCAGATCGCAGGGCTGAACGCGAGCTGGGACGCGGTGCATGTCCGACCGGGCGAGACGCCCGCGCAGGCCTCGCACTGGTATTACCGGGGCGATAAGCTCATCGCCGTGGACGCGATGAACGACAGCCGCGCCTACATGGTCGGCAAGCGGCTGATCGAGGCGGGCCGCTCGCCCGACCCCGCCCGTGCCACTGATCCGGCCACCGATCTCAAGGCGCTTCTGAAATGAGGATCATCGCGGGAGAGTATCGCGGCCTGGCGCTGGCCGCCGTGGGCAAGGGCGACGTGAGCGCGCATCTGCGCCCGACCGCCGACCGGGTGCGCGAGAGCCTGTTCAACGCGTTGATGGGCGGGCGCTACGGCGATCCGATCAGCGGGGCTCGCGTGCTCGATCTTTTCGCCGGCACCGGCGCGCTGGGGCTCGAGGCGCTGTCGCGCGGCGCGTCCCATGTCACCTTCGTCGATGACGGGCGCGTGGCCGGACGGCTCATCCGCGAGAACGTGGCCAAGCTGCGCGCCGCGGACAGCACCACGCATCTCAAATGCGACGCGACCCGCCTGCCCGCCTGCGACGCGCCGGCAAGCCTCGTCTTTCTCGATCCGCCCTATGGCAAGGGGCTGGGCGCGCGGGCATTGGCCTGCGCCCTCGCACAGGGCTGGATCGCGCCCGGCGCGCTGATCGTCTGGGAGGAAAGCGCGCCGCAGCCCACGCCCGAGGGGTTCTCCCCGCTCGATACGCGGCGCTACGGCGATACCCATGTCACGCTCATGGAGCGCGACGGCTAGGCCTCAGATGTCCCAGGTGGGGTGGAAGCGGTCGGCCGGCGACAGGGTGAAGATCTCGTTGCCCTGCGCGGTGATGCCGATCGTGTGCTCGAACTGCGCCGAGAGCGACTTGTCGCGGGTGACGGCGGTCCAGTCATCGCCCAGCACCTTGGTCTCGGGACGGCCGAGGTTCACCATCGGCTCGATGGTGAAGAACATGCCTTCCTCCAGCACCGGGCCGGTGCCGGGGCGGCCGTAATGCAGCACGTTGGGGGGCGCGTGGAACACCTTACCGATGCCATGGCCGCAGAAATCGCGCACCACCGACATGCGGTTTTCCTCGACGAAGCTCTGGATCGCATGGCCGATGTCGCCGAAGGTGTTGCCCGGCCGCGCGACCTCGATCCCCTTCATCAGCGCGTCATGCGTCACCTGGATCAGCCGCTCGGCCTTGCGCGGCAGCTTGCCGGCCACGTACATCCGGCTGGTGTCGCCGTAGAAGCCATCGACGATCACGGTGACGTCGACATTGAGGATGTCGCCGTCCTTCAGCTTCTTGTCGCCGGGAATCCCGTGGCAGACCACGTGGTTGACCGAGATGCAGCTGGCGTGCTGGTAGCCCTTGTAGCCGATCGTGGCGCTCTTGGCATTGGCCTGCTCGATCAGGTCGGTGATGACCCGGTCGATCTCGGAAGTGCGCTGGCCCACGACGACATGCTCGGCGATGTCGTCGAGAATCGTGGCGGCAAGGCGCCCGGCGCGGTTCATGCCCGCGAAATCCGCGAGATCGTGGATGCGGATGCCATCACGGGTCAGGCGGCCCTTGCGGTCGTCGGCGGCGGTCTCGTCCAAAGTCATCACCTCTATCCCTTTCGACCTGAAATAGGGCCTGTGCCGCGGGGAATCCACCCGCCCGCGTGGAAATGACCGGCCTGCCGGCCTATACCTTGAAACAGCCAACCGGAGCCCGCCCCATGACCGAACGGACGACCGCGCCCAACCCGACCGCCGCCATGCTCGTCATCGGCGACGAGATCCTCTCGGGCCGCACCCGCGACAGCAACATGCACCATCTGGCCCGCGAGCTGACGCTGCGCGGCATCGAGCTGCGCGAAAGCCGGGTCGTCTCGGACGATCACGAGGCCATCATCGGCGCGGTGCGGGCGCTGTCGGCGGCGCATGACCATGTCTTCACCTCGGGCGGCATCGGGCCGACGCATGACGACATCACCGCCGAGGCCGTGGCCGAGGCGATGGGCGCGCCGATCGGCATCCGCGACGATGCGCGCGGGATCCTCGCCGCACATTACGCGGCGCGCGGCGTCGAGCTGAACGCGGCGCGGCTGCGCATGGCGCGCATCCCCGAGGGCGCCGAGCTGATCGACAACCCGGTCAGCGCCGCGCCGGGCTTTTCCTTGCGCAACGTGCACGTCATGGCGGGCGTGCCGCGCATCTTCGAGGCGATGCTGGCGGGGCTCTTGCCGAAGATCCCCGGCGGGCGACCGGTGCTGTCGCAATCCTTTCGCATCGAACGCGGCGAGGGCGACGTGGCCGAGCCGCTCGCGGATCTGGCCAAGGCGCATCCGACGCTCGCCATCGGCTCCTACCCGTTTTCCGAGAACGGCGTCACCGGCACCAACATCGTGATCCGCGGCGCAGACGGCGCCGAGATCGAGGCGGCGCTGGTGGCGCTGTCGGAGCAGTTCCCCGCGTGAGCCCCGAAGCGGGCTTCGCCGCGCTCGCCGCAACATGGCCCGCCGCCGCGACGCGCGATCTGGGCCCTGTCCGGCTGCGGATCGGGGCGGGCGGCGGCGCCCGGGTTTCGGCGGCGACGCTGGAGGGGCCGTTCGACCAGGACGACATCGCCGCCGCCGAAGCCGCGATGCGCGGCGAAGGGCGCGCGCCTCTGTTCATGGTCCGCACCGGCGAGGCCGCGCTCGACGCCACGCTTGATGCGCGCGGCTACGCGGTGAAGGATCCGACGGTAATCCTCGCCGCGCGGCTCGCCGCGCTCGATGCGATCCCCGCGCAAGCGCACTGGCCACCCGGCGCGGCGCAGCGCGCGCTCTGGGCCGAGGGCGGCATCGGAGCCGCAAGGATCGCGGTGATGGAGCGCGCCGGGGGACCGAAGGCCGTGCTGCACCACCCCGGCGGCTGCGCCTTCGTGGCCCGCCACGGCGAGATCGCCATGCTGCACGCGCTGGAGGTCACTCCCGCCGCGCGCCGCCGTGGCACGGGACGGGCGCTGATGGCGATGGCGGCGGGCTGGGCGCATGAGCAAGACTGCGCATGGCTCGCCCTTGCCGTGACCCGCGCCAATGCCCCGGCCCGCGCGCTCTATGCAAAGCTGGGCTACGAGGAGACCGCCGCCTATCACTACAGGAGCGCACCGGCATGATCCGCGTGGCGGCGCTGGCGCTGCTCTGGCCCGGCATGGCCATGGCGCTTGAGCTGCCGCTGCCCGAAGGAGCCGTGCTCACGGCCGAAAGGCGGGCCGAGGCGGCGGAGCACGCCCTGCCCACCGGCCCCGCGCGGGATGCCCCGCCCCCGGTGGAGACGATCGGTGGCGGGGTCGAGACGCGCGCTTGGCGCATCCCCGCCCCCGTGCCGCCGCCCGCCGGGCTGGTCGCGCCGATTCGCGCGGCCTTGGAGACGGCGGGGTTCGAGATCCTGCTCGACTGCGCAGACAGGGCCTGCGGCGGATACGAGTTCCGCTATGGCATCGAGGTTCTGCCCCCGCCGGAAATGCATGTCGATCTGGGCGCGTTCCGCTATCTTTCGGCCCGGCGCGATGGCCCCGACGGCCTGTCGGCGGTCGGGGTCCTCGCAAGCCGGGCCGCGCAGACCGGGCATCTGCAGATGACGATCGTCACGCCTCGGGATGCGCCCGAGATCGCACCGCAGGCAAGTGCGCCGACTGCGGCGAGCGGCTTCGCCGCAGCGCTCGATCGCGACGGCCACGCCGTGCTGGACGGGATCAGCTTCGCGCCCGGCGCGGCGGTGCTGGGCGAAGCGCCCTCAGCCCCTCTTACGGCGCTGGCGGGCTGGCTTGCCGCGAGCCCGTCGCGGCGGCTGGTGCTCGTGGGGCATACCGACATGACCGGCGCGCTCGACATCCTGCTGCTCGACCCCGAGGGCCACGAGATCGCGGGCGCGGGCAACGCCCTTCGCCGCAGCGATGCGGGCACGCCGTGGTTCGAGCGGGCGATGGACGGGGCGCTCGGCGTGGCGCATCTGTCAAGCCGCCGCTACGGACGGCGCGTGTTTCTCTTCGCCGCGCCGATCTTCTCGCCGGATGGCCCCGTGGCGGGGGTGGTGCTGGTCGTCACCGATGTGGAGGCGATCGAGGCGGGCTGGCGCGGCGACAGGCCGGCGCTGTTCTTCACCGACGAGACGGGGCGGGTCTTTGTCTCCAACCGATCCGAGCTGGTCGGCCGGACCGATCTGGGCCGCGTCTCGCGCAGCTTCAGCATGGGGCACGAGATCTGGCGCCTGGCGGCGGGGCCCTACCTGCCCGAGCGTGGCCTGCACCTGTCGCAGCCGCTTCCCGTCATCGGGTTGACCGGCGAGGCGCTGCTCGACACCGCGACGGCGCGGCGCATCGCGCTGTTGCAGGCCGCCGCCGCCGCGGCGCTCTGCCTCGCCTTCGGGGCGCTTTTGTTCCTCGCCACGATCAGGCGGCGCACGCTGGCGCGGGCCAACGCCCGGCTCGAGGAGCGCGTGG
>NZ_JAMYXC010000111.1 GCF_024159025.1 Limimaricola litoreus | reverse complement strand
AGGCTGCGGTCGAGCCGGGCCAGCCGCTGCGCCGTGCCGTCCTCGTCCTCGCGCACCACCGCCGCCATGGGCATCTCCGAGGCCACGGCCAGCACGGCGCCCGGCTCGGCCATTCGCCGCAAGACGCGCAGCGCCTCGGCCTCTCCCCCGGCGGTCTCGGGGCGCGGTCCATGTCGGTCGTGATGGGTCATCTCGTTCTCCTCGGAGATGTCGGCACCGAAACACCGTGACAGCCGCTTCAGCCCGGCATCGACCAGCGGGTCGTCGCGCCGGCTTTCGAGCTGGCGCACCTGGCGCAGGACGGTCGAGGCATGGACCTCCGAGCGGCGGGCCAGCACCCGGATCGGCGCGCCACCCTCGACATGCTCGATGTAATGGCGCACCGCCGGAGGCACCCATCCCGGCAGCCCTGCCGAAGCGCCGTCGCGCGGTTGCACCTTCCCTCCGATGGCGGCGCATGGCGGCAGCCCCCGGCTCTCCCTGACGTCCCCAAGCTTCACGATATCGACTTTCAGTTGCCCCGGTTACCGAAGCGTTAAGCCGCTTCGAACCACTTCATCTTGGTTGAGAATTCCCAAACAAGGCTGAAGCCACCGCGCGCGCCAAGCGCTTCGGGCGCAACGCGGCGGGGGCCGTGAGAGAAAGGAGGGATCGCAGCACGAGACAAGAAGGATGCCCCCATGCAGGACCCCCTGAGCAGGATCGACGCGCTGAAGCGACCGCCGCTTCTCATCGAGGCCGCACGCTTCGGGATCGACGGCTACGACCGCACGCGACTCCTGCCGCGGCTGCTCGGCGCGGGCGCCTTCGGTCCGGCCCGCGCCGCGACGGCGCTTCTCGACCGCGAGGCCGAGCTCGAGGCGCGACGGCGTTCGGGCTCGGGCGAGTATCGCCCGTCCCGTCATGTCGAGCTGATCGTGGCGCTGATGGGCGAGGCGCGGCTCTTGCGCGCCAAGCGCCTCAGCTGAAGCTGTCGGGCATCGAGGCCTTCTTCTGCGCCACGTACTCCTCCAGCCGCTGCGCGATGTCCGGATCGAGCGGCGGCTGGCGGTAGGTGTCGAGCATCTTGGCGACCCGCGCCGTGGCCAGGGCCTGGGTGTCGCGCCCGCCCTCTTCTTCCCATGTCTCGAAGGGCTTGTAGTCGAGCAACTCGCTGCGCCAGAAGGCGGTCTTGAAATTGGCCTGGGTATGAGCGCAGCCGAGGTAATGCCCGCCGGGGCCCACCTCGCGGATCGCGTCCATCGCCTGCATTTCCTCGGACGTGTCGACGCCGCGCGCGATCTGGTGCAGCGCGCCGAGCTGATCGGCATCCATCACGAATTTCTCGAAGGAGGCCACAAGCCCGCCTTCGAGCCAGCCGCAGGAATGCAGCATGAAGTTCACCCCCGCCATCAGCCCCATGTTGAGGCTGTTGGCGCTCTCGTAGCCTGCCTGCGCATCGGGCAGCTTGGAGCCGCAGAACCCGCCCGCCGAGCGGTAGGGCAGCCCCATGCGCCGCGCGAGCTGGCCCATGCCATAGGTGATCAGCGCGGCCTCGGGCGTGCCGAAGGTCGGGGCGCCGGAGTTCATGTCGATCGAGGTGACGAAGGCGCCGACGATCACCGGCGCGCCCGGGCGCACCAGCTGGGAATAGGCCACCCCCGCCAGCGCCTCGGCCAGTACCTGCGTCAGCGTGCCCGCGACCGAGACGGGCGCCATCGCGCCGCCGACGATGAAGGGCGAGATGATGCAGGCCTGGTTGGCCTTGGCATAGACCTCCAGCGCGCCCATCATGATGCCGTCGAAGGTCAGCGGCGAGTTGATGTTGATCAGCGAGGTCATCACCGTGTTTTCGGCGACGAACTCCTTGCCGAACAGGATCTCGCACATCTCGACGCTGTCTTGCGCGCGCTCGGGCGCGGTGACCGAGCCCATGAAGGGCTTGTCCGAGAGGGTCATGTGGCTAAGCAGCATGTCGAGATGGCGCTTGTTGACGGCCACATCCGTCGGCTCGCAGACCGTGCCGCCCGAATGGTGCAGCCATTTCGACATGTAGCCGAGCTTCACGAAATTGCGGAAATCCTCGATCGTGGCATAGCGCCGCCCGCCGGCCGCGTCGCGCACGAAGGGCGGGCCGTAGACCGGGGCGAGCACGAGGTTGCGCCCGCCGATCTCGACCGAACGCTCGGGGTTGCGCGCGTGCTGGGTGAAGCTTGCGGGCGCGGTGGCGCAAAGCTCGCGCGCCAGGCCGCGCGGGATGCGCACGCGCTCGCCGTCGATGCGCGCCCCCGCCTGTCGCCAGCGCTCCAGCGCCTCCGGGTTGTCGGAGAACACCACGCCGATCTCTTCGAGCACGGTCTCGGCATTGCGCTCGATCACCGCGATGGCCGCCTCGTCGAGCACCTCGAAATCGGGGATGTTGCGGGTGATGAAGCGCGCGGTTTCGACGCTGACCGCCGTACGCTCGGCCCGGCGCGCGGCCCCTCCGCCCGACCGTCCGCGCCGCCCGCTCCGCCCGGATGCCATCTGTGCCGCTTCGGTCATTGCCCGCTCCCGTGATGCGTCTTTCGTCCCCGTGATAGCCTTGCGCGCCCGCGGCGCTTGGCCGGATTGCGCCGCCTCAGGCGCGAAAGCGACATGGGGGCCGTCATCTCGCGCTTTTTCGCTGCCGCCGCCTCTTGCGCGAAACCATTGCCGGGCCTATTCGCTGGGCCATGACCGAGCACAGCCAACAGCACCAGCGCCTTCTCATCGTGGATTTCGGCTCACAGGTAACGCAGCTCATCGCGCGCCGCCTGCGGGAGCTGAACGTCTATTGCGAGATTCATCCCTTCAACGCGGTGGACGAGGCCTTCCTCGACGCCTTTGCGCCGCAGGCGGTGATCCTGTCTGGCGGCCCCGCCAGCGTGCCCGACGAGGGCAGCCCGCGCCCGCCGATGCGAGTGTTCGAGCTGGAGGTGCCGGTTCTGGGCATCTGCTACGGCCAGCAGGTGATGATGCAGATGCTGGGCGGCGAAGTGCTGCGCGGCGACGGCACCGCCGAGTTCGGCCGCGCCCATGTCGAGCCCGAGGGCGAGGCGACCGATCTTCTGCGCGGCTGGTTCCTCGAAGGCCGCGAGCAGGTCTGGATGAGCCATGGCGATCACGTCAGCAAGCTCGCGCCGGGCTTCGAGGTCTGCGGCACCTCGCCGGGCGCGCCCTTCGCGATCACCGCCGATCTGGAGCGCCGCTTCTACGCGGTGCAGTTCCATCCCGAGGTGCACCACACCCCGAACGGCCGGACCTTCCTCGAGAACTTCCTGCACATTGCGGGCTTCACCGGCGACTGGACCATGGGCGCCTACCGCGAGGAGGCGATCCGCCTCATCCGCGAGCAGGTCGGCGATGCCAAGGTGATCTGCGGCCTCTCGGGCGGCGTCGACAGCTCCGTCGCCGCGGTGCTGATCCACGAGGCGATCGGCGACCAGCTCACTTGCGTCTTCGTCGACCACGGGCTGCTGCGCGAGGGCGAGGCCGAGCAGGTCGTCACCATGTTCCGCGACCATTACAACATGCCGCTCATCCACGCGCAGGAGGAGGATCTCTTTCTCAACGCGCTGGAGGGCGTCTCGGACCCCGAGGTCAAGCGCAAGACCATCGGCAAGCTCTTCATCGACGTGTTCCAGAAGCACGCGGCCGAGGTCGGCGGCGCCACCTTCCTCGCGCAGGGCACGCTCTACCCTGACGTGATCGAGAGCGTCAGCTTCTCGGGCGGGCCGAGCGTCACGATCAAAAGCCACCACAACGTCGGCGGTCTGCCCGAGAAGATGGGGCTGAAGCTCGTCGAGCCGCTGCGCGAGCTGTTCAAGGACGAGGTCCGCGCGCTTGGCCGCGAGCTCGGCCTGCCCGACAGCTTCATCGGGCGTCACCCCTTCCCCGGGCCCGGCCTCGCGATCCGCTGCCCCGGCGAGATCACCCGCGAAAAACTGGCGATCCTGCGCCGCGCCGACGCGATCTATATCGACCAGATCCGCAAGCACGGCCTCTACGATGAGATATGGCAGGCCTTCGTGGCGCTGCTGCCGGTGCGCACCGTCGGCGTGATGGGCGACGGTCGGACCTATGACTACGCCTGCGCGATGCGCGCGGTCACCTCCGTCGACGGCATGACCGCCGATTACTACCCCTTCACCCACGAGTTCCTCGGCGAGACCGCGACGCGGATCATCAACGAGGTGCGCGGCATCAACCGCGTCACCTATGACGTGACCTCGAAGCCGCCGGGCACGATCGAGTGGGAATGATCCTGGAAAAGGCCCCTCCGGGGGCCTTTTTCATGCCCGCCGCTGATGCAACGATGTGACGCTGCGACGTGCACGTCAACCTGCCGTTGCGTTACAGATTGCGGGAACGGGACGCTCCCTCTCTGCTGACGGCGGAGGACGCTTCATGCGACAGGGAGACGACATGAAACTGCATTTTGGCGCGACAAGCGCGATGGCGCTGGCGGCGGCGCTGACGGCCACGGGCGCGGGCGCGATCGGCCTCGACCGGTCGAACCAGGACGTGACGGCCATCTTCGAGGAGGGCAACGTTCTGGAGCTGAGCTTCGGCAAGGTGTTCCCGGAACTTTCTGGCCAAGACGTCGCCTTGTTTGGCGGCGGGGAATACGACAACGTGGGCGAGGATTTCCTCAACGTGTCGACCAGCGCGAAGATGGATTTCGGCAATGGCTTCTCCGGCGCCGTCATCATCGATCAGCCCTTCGGCGCCGACATCGACTATCCGACCACCGCGCTCGCCTTGGGCGGCACGATGGCGCAGCTCGACGGCCACACGATCACGGCGGTGGGCCGCTACCAGTTCAATGAGAATGTCAGTGTCCACGCCGGCTTCCGGCGCCAGACGCTCGAGGGAGACATCACCCTGTTGGGTGCGGCTTATGGCTCGCTGAGCGGATATTCGGTGGCACTGGGGGAGAACGACTCCACGGGCTACCTCATCGGCGCGGCCTATGAGATCCCCGAGATCGCGCTGCGCGCTGCGCTGACCTACAATTCGGCGATCGAGCACGATTTCGACACCACCGAGGCCATCGGCGACACGGTCGTCTCCGCCGACACTACGACCACGGTAGAGACACCCGAAAGCTGGAACCTAGACCTGCAAACGGGGATTGCGCCCGACACGCTTGCCTTTGCCAATATTCGATACGCTGCCTATGAGGATACCAAGGTCCAGCCTGCCTTCTTCGCGGCGAACACGCTGCCGGGAACCAGCCTGACCAATATCGATGACAACTATCAGGTGCAGGTCGGCGTCGGTCGCAAGTTCTCGGAGATGTTCGCAGGCCAAGTCGCGATCGGCTTCGAGCCGGAGGGCGACGAGCGCATCTCGCCGCTCGATCCGACCAACGGTAAGCGTTGGGTGAGCCTCGGCGGCGCCTACGACTTGGGAACGGTGACCCTGTCGGGCGGCATCCGCTACACCATGCTCGGCGATGCCAACCCAGAGACGCGCAATCCCGATGGCACGATCTCCGACCGTGCCGTATTCAACGACAACTCGGCCGTCGCGGTTGGCATGAGCGTGGCCTACCGCTTCTGATCCCGCGCGGATCGCTCGGAGGGGCCGGCCCACGCGCCGGCCCCTTCGCCCTTTCCATGCTTCCCGCATGTTTCGGATTGCGCCTGCGCAAGCGGCGTGCACAGTGCCCGGTATGACGGCACAGAAAACCATGACCAACGCGGCCTGGGCGCAGCTCGGCCTGCTCGCCCTGATCTGGGGCGGCTCGTTCCTGTCGGTGCGGGTCGCGCTCGATCAGGTCGGGCCGATGTGGATCGTTGGGCACCGCGCGGTCTGGGCCGCTGCCGTGCTCTGGCCCGTGGTGCTGCTGCGCCGCCTGCCCTTGCCCCGCGGCCTGCGGATCTGGGGCGTGCTGATCGTCATGGGCGCGCTCAACAATGCCATTCCCTTCGGTCTTCTGGCCTGGGGGCAGCAGCATGTCGAAACCGGCCTCATTGCCATTCTCAACGCCTCGACCGCGATCTTCGGCGTGCTTTTCGCCGCGATCTTCTTTGCCGACGAGCGGCTCTCGGCGCGCAAGGGGGCGGGCGTGGCGCTCGGGTTTTCCGGCGTGGTCTGGGTGATCGGCCCCGCGGCGCTCTCGGGCTTCGATCCGGGCGCGCTGGGCCAGATGGCGGCGATCGGCGCCACGGTCTCCTATGCGCTGGCGGGGGTCTGGGCGCGCAAGAAAATGGGTGGCCTGCCGCCGCTGACCTCGGCGGCGGGGATGACCACCGGGGCCGCGCTGATCATCGTGCCGATCGCGCTTCTGACCGAGGGCGCGCCCGCGCTCGACCTCGCCCCCGCCACAATCGGCGCGCTGGCCTATGTCTCGATCGGATCGACCGCGCTGGCCTATATCATCTACTACCGCGTCATCGCCATCGCGGGCAGCGGCAACGTGCTCCTGGTGACGCTGATGGTGGCGCCCGTGGCGATCCTCCTGGGCGTCGCGGTACTCGGCGAGACGCTGCCCGCGCGGGCCTATGCGGGGTTTGCGCTGCTGGCCTGCGGCCTTGTCGTGCTCGACGGGCGGCTCTTGCGGCGCAGGCGCGCGCGCGGGGCCGCGCCCGCGCCGCGGTTCTGATCCCCATGGCCCAAGTTCCGGCTGGACCGTGCGCCGCCCGCCCGCTACCCATGCGCGCATGATCCATTCCTCCGCCTCGGACTGGCTGTCCGCCCCGCGCAAACGCGTTCTGTTCTTTGGCATGTCGGGGCTGGGCAAGACCCATGTGTCGAACCTGCTGCGCCGTTCGGGCGACTGGTTCCACTATTCGATCGACTACCGCATCGGCACTCGCCACATGGGCGAGCTCATCGCCGACAACGCCAAGCGCGAGGCGATGAAGGTGCCGTTTCTGCGCGATCTGCTGCTGTCGGACAGCATCTACATCGGCTCCAACATCAGCTTCGACAATCTCGCCCCCGTCTCGACCTATCTCGGAAAGCCCGGCTGCGCGGAGAAGGGCGGCCTGCCCTTCGAGACCTACCGCCAGCGGCAGGAGCAGTTTCGCCGCGCCGAGATCGCCGCCCTCGAAGACACGCCGTGGTTCATCGAGCGGGCAGAGGCGCTTTATGGCTATCCGCATTTCGTCTGCGACACGGGCGGCTCGATCTGCGAATGGGTCGATCCCGACGACCCGAACGATCCGCTGATGACGCTCTTGTCCGAGCAGATGCTGATGATCTGGATCGAGGGATCGGAGGCGCATACCGCGGAGCTGGTCCGCCGCTTCGACCGCGCGCCCAAGCCCATGGCCTACAGCCCCGAGTTCCTGATGCGCTGCTGGCGCGACTACCTCGCCGAGACCGGGCTTTCGGACTCCCGCGTCGATCCCGACGCCTTCATCCGCTGGACCTATGCCAAGGCGCTGGCGCATCGCCAGCCGCGCTATGCCAAGATGGCGGCGCGCTGGGGCCTCGCCATCCCGGCCGAGGCGCTGGCCGATCTCTCCTCGGCCGAGGATTTCGACGCCGTCGTGGCCGAAGCCCTCGACGCCCGGCTTGGCAAGCGCCGCCGCGAAGCCTAGATCACCCCTTCCATCAGAAGGTTGCACCATGCCCATCAAGATCCCCGAAGCCCTCCCCGCCTACTCCGTGCTGACGCGCGAGGGCGTGATGGTGATGTCGGAGGATCAGGCGGCCCGGCAGGACATCCGGCCCCTGAAGATCGGCCTGCTGAACCTGATGCCCAAGAAGATCCAGACCGAGACGCAGTTCGCCAGGCTGATCGGCGCGACGCCGCTGCAGATCGAGCTGACGCTCATCCGCATGTCCGAGCACGAGGCGCGCAACACCACGCCCGAGCACATGGAGGAGTTCTACCACCCCTTCTCCGAGATCGAAGCCTCGGGCCAGAAGTTCGACGGCTTTCTCGTCACCGGCGCGCCGGTCGAGCATCTCGATTTCGACGCCGTGACCTATTGGGACGAGCTGCGCCGCATCTTCGACTGGGCCGAGACCCATGCCCATTCCACCTTCGGCGTCTGCTGGGGCGGCATGGCGCTAATCGCGCATCGGCACGGCGTGGCCAAGCACCTGCTCGACCAGAAGGCCTTTGGCTGTTTCCGGCACCGCAACCTCAAGCCCGACAGCCCCTATCTGCGCGGCTTTTCGGATGATTGCACCGTGCCGGTCAGCCGCTGGACCGAAATCCGGCAGGAGGAGATCGACGCGCGGCCCGAGCTGGTGACGCTCCTGGCCTCGGACGAGGTCGGCCCCTGCCTCGTCGAGGATCCGGCGCGGCGTACGCTCTACATCTTCAACCATTTCGAATACGACAGCCACACGCTCAAGGAAGAATACGACCGCGACGTGGCGGCGGGCAACGCCATCGGCGTGCCGGCGAACTACTACCCCGACGACGACCCCTCCAAGCCGCCCTCGAACCGCTGGCGCAGCCACGCGCATCTGCTCTACGGCAACTGGATCAACGAGATCTACCAGACCACCCCCTACGACCTGAACGACATTGGCCGCTAGGGTGGTGCTGAAGCTCGCCGCCCTCGTCGCGATCATGGCCGTCGCGGGCTGTGCCTTGGTCGATCACCGCGCCGACCGGCGCGAGGCGGAGGCGGTGCAGGCGCATCCGCCCTTGGGCCAGTTCGTTGAGGTTGAGGGCAAGCGCGTGCATGCGCTGGTCTCGGGCACGGGGCCCGACCTGGTGCTGATCCACGGCGCCTCGGGCAATTTGCGCGACATGGCCTTCGACCTCGTCGACCGGCTCGACGATCGCTACCGCGTCATCGCCTTCGACCGGCCGGGTCTGGGCTATTCCGATCCGATCGATCCGGCGGCCGATGACGCCTTCACCACCCGCGCCGACAGCGTCGCGGCGCAGGCGCGGCTGCTGCAGGCCGCCGCCGCACAGCTCGGGGCCGACAAGCCGATCGTGCTGGGCCACTCCTTTGGCGGCGCGGTCGCCATGGCCTGGGCGCTGGAGCGGCCCGAGGACATCGCCGCCGTGGTCGACGTCTCGGGCGCCACCATGCCGTGGGAAACCGGCCTTGGCGCGCTTTACGACATCAACGGCTCGGCGCTCGGCGGCGCGGTGGTGCCGCCGCTCATCGCCGCATTCGCACCCGAGGCCATGGTCGAGGAGACGGTCGAGCGGGTTTTTGCGCCCAACCCGGTGCCAGAGGGCTATGCCGAATTCGTGGGCGCCAGCCTCGCGGTGCGGCGCGACAGCCTGCGCGTCAACGCGCGGCAGGTCACCGGGCTCCTGCCGCAGGTCACGGGGATGCGCGAGCGCTACGCCTCGATCGACCTGCCGGTCGAGATCGTGCACGGCGTCGCCGACACCATCGTGCCGCTCGAAGTGCATTCCGCCCGTCTGGCCGAGCTGATCCCCGGGGCGAACCTGCGCGTGCTTGAAAACGTTGGTCACATGCCGCATCACACCACCCCGCTCGAGGTGATCGCGGCGATCGACCGGGCCGCGGCGCGCGCAGGATTGCACTGACCCGGCCCGGATCGCAACATGGCCCGCGCGAGGAGAGACAAATGACCAAGCCGTTCGACGCCGCGATCAGCCGCTTTCACGACGAGGAAGCGCCCGAGGAGATCCGTCGCGCCCTGGCCGAGGCCGGCAAGGGCGACATCGCCAGCCCGCGCTTTCCCTATCCCGAAAAATGGAAGCGCAAGGCCTATGAGGCCGAGATGGACGCGCTGCAGGTCGAGCTAGTCAAGATGCAGGCTTGGGTCAAGCAGACGGGCCAACGCGTCGTGGTGCTCTTCGAGGGGCGCGACGCCGCCGGCAAGGGCGGCACGATCGCCCGGTTTCGCGAGAACCTGAACCCGCGCGGCGCCCGCGTCGTGGCGCTGGCCAAGCCGTCCGAGATCGAGGCGGGCCAGTGGTATTTCCAGCGCTACGTGCGCGAGCTGCCCACCGCCGGGGAAATCGTCTTCTTCGACCGCTCGTGGTACAACCGCGCGGTGGTCGAGCCGGTGTTCGGCTTTGCCGATGAGGATCAGGTCGCGCGCTTCTACGACCAGCTCGCCCCCTTCGAGAAGATGCTGACCGATGACGGCATCCTGCTGTTCAAGCTGTGGATCAACGTCGGCCGCGCGACGCAGCTCGAACGCTTTCTCAAGCGCGAGAACGACCCCCTCAAGCAGTGGAAGCTGTCATGGGTCGATGTCGAGGGGCTGCGCAAGTGGGACGCCTATACCGACCGCATCGCCACCATGTTCGAGCGTAGCGATTTCGATTTCGCGCCATGGACGGTGGTGCGCGGCGACGACAAGCGGCGCGCGCGGGTGGCCGCCATCCGCCGCGTGCTCTCGAACCTCGATTACCCCGACAAGGACGCGCAGGCCGTCCGCGAGGTCGACCCAAGGATCGCGGGCGGGCCCGACATCTGGCCGCGCGACTGACGTGGCCAAGCAGGGGTATCACCACGGCAACCTGCGCCAGGCGCTGGTCGAGGCCTGCCTGAAGCTGATCGAGGCCAAGGGCCCGACCGGCTTCACCCTCTCGGAAGCCGCGCGCGAGGCGGGGGTGACCCCGGCGGCGGTCTACCGCCATTTCGCAGGGCGCGAGGATCTCATCGCCGAAGCCGCGCGGCAGGGCTACGAGATCTTCGCCGACCTGCTCGACTATGCCTATGACGGCGGTCGCCCCTCGGTGCTGGCCGCCTTCGAAAAGACGGGCCGCGCCTATCTCGCCTTCGCGCGCAAGCACCCGGGCCATTACGTCGCCATGTTCGAAAGCGGCATCTCGGTGCAGCGCACGCCCGAGCTGGCCGCTGCCTCCAGCCGTGCGCTCGGCGTGCTCGAGCGCGCGGCCGAGGCATTGTCCGAGCGCATTCCCGCAGACCGCCGCCCGCCGCCGCAGATGTTCGCGGCGCATGTCTGGGCGATGAGTCACGGCGTGGTCGAGCTCTTCGCGCGCGGCTCGCCTGGAACGCGCGCGCCCTTCCCGCCCGAGGATCTGCTCGAAAGCGGCATCGGCGTCTACCTGCGCGGGTTGGGGCTGATTGCGCCCGACGGGTAACATGGGTGGTGAATCCTGCCCGATACCGGGAAACTAGGAGAACGACCAACTGGACAGGACCCACCAATAACAGTCAGTGTCACGAGCAGAGGGAAGCTGCATGGTTCGTTTGAACCAGAGGCCCCATTGTTTCGAAGGCGCATATGCCTCCATTGCCGAGTGACCCTGAGATTGCCGGTTTGTGCGATGACATCTATCGCAGCGCGATCTCGCCCGAGATGTGGGAAACCCTGCCCGGTCGCCTTGCGGCGGTCGCGGGTGGCGGCTCCTGGGCGCTGCAGCTGGTGCGCCCGGGCACGCCGTGGCGCAGCGCGGTGCATGGCGTAGGGTTCGACCCCGATCTTCTCGCGCTCTATCCCGACCGCTATGCCGCGCAGAATCCATGGCTGTCGGGGCTGATGCGCATGCCCGCGCTGCAGCTTATTCGCGACAGCCAGATCCTCGATCCCGAGGAGCTGCTGCAATCCGAGTTCTACGCCGATTTCCTCAGGCCTCAGGGCGATATCCACAGGGCCTGCGGCATGGTTCTGCTGCGCGGGGAGTGCGGCGGGCTGATCGCCAGCTGCAATTACGCGCCGCGTCATGCCGAGAGCATCGGCGCCGCGGCCGGCCGAATCCTCGCCATGGTGGGTCCGCATCTGCGCCGGGCCTTCGAGCTGACGCAGCTGTTCGAGCGCAATATCATATGCGCAAGCGCCCGGATCATGGATGGGACGGCCGGGCCGCACGCCTGCCTGGCGCTTGATTCGCGCTCGCGCCTCGTGGCCTGCGATACGCGCGGCGAAGCGCTGCTCTCGGCCGGCAAGGCGCTGCGCCTCGGGCGGGATAGACGGCTGCGGTTCCTCGACGATGCGGCCAATGCCGCGCTCGACGCCGGGCTCGGGCTGGGCGGGCACGCGGGGCACGGCTTCGTGGTGCCCGACGGTCCCGCGGGGCGGATGCTGGCCCGGCTGGCGCCGCTGCCGCGCCCGCGCGCCATTGCCCCGATCGAGATTGCCCTCGCCCCAGAGCGGGCGGTCGCGGCGCTGATCCTGACCACGCCGAGCCGCGGCGGCGGCATGGCGGACGAGGATCTGCAGGCGCTGTTCGATCTGACGCCGGCCGAGAGCATGGTGCTGCGCCAGCTCTGCGCGGGGCTGTCCACATCCGAGGTCGCCGCCCTGCGCGGCGTCAGCCAGAACACGGTGCGCAACCAGATCTGCAGCCTGTTCGACAAGACCGGCACGCGGCGGCAGGCCGAACTCGTGGCGCTCGTGGCACGGCTCGGCACCTGATCGCGCCGCCACGCTTGCCCCAGCTGCGCGAAAACGCAAGGTGGCGTCGATACAATTCGGAGGAGTTTCGGATGGACGGCTCGCTTGCCCTTCTCTTCGTTCTGGTGGCCGCGGCCGATCTGCATGTCTCTGACTGCGCGACCGCGCCTTGCGCCGCCCCCGCTCCGGCGCGCACCGCGCTGCAATACGGCGAGGTGCTGTTCCAGCGCGAACGCCAGGGTGGCGAGATCTACCTCCAGCATCACCTGGCGGCGCGCTACGGCATGCTGGAGCCGGTGGTCGGCCTGTCGGTCTCGTCGGACGGCGATGCCTGGCTGGGCGCCGGGCTGCAATGGACCGGTGCGCTGCCGCATGACAGCTTCGTGCAGCTGTCGCTCATGCCGGGGCTCTATGCGCCGATGAACGGGCCCGATCTGGGGCATGCGGTTGAGTTTCGCTCCTCGGCCGGCGTGGGCTACGAGTTCGACAATGGCGCGCGGATCTCGCTGCAGTTCGATCACCGCTCGAACGCCGGCCTGTCCGATCCCAACCCCGGGCTGGAGACCTTCGGGCTGCGCGTCGCCCTGCCGCTCTGAGTGAGTCGGGCTGAGAGATACAAAAAGGGCGGCCCCATCGGGGCCGCCCTTTCCGAAAGTTTCGAACGCCAGCGATCAGCGCTTGGAGAACTGGAAGCTCCGGCGGGCCTTGCGGCGGCCGTACTTCTTGCGCTCGACGACGCGGCTGTCGCGGGTCAGGAAGCCGGCGGCCTTCAGCGCGCCGCGCAACGAGGGATCGTAGAGCTGCAGCGCCTTGGAGACACCGTGCTTCACGGCACCGGCCTGGCCCGAGAGGCCACCGCCGGCGACGGTCGCATAGACGTCGAACTGACCGGAGACACCGGCGACCTGGAACGGCTGGCGCAGGATCATCTGCAGCACCGGGCGAGCGAAGTACTCGCTCATTTCCTTGCCGTTGACGGTGACCTTGCCGGAGCCCGGCTTGATCCAGACGCGGGCGACCGCGTCCTTGCGCTTGCCGGTGGCGTAGGAACGGCCCAGCTCGTCACGGACGGGCTCGCGGGGGGCGAGCGCCTCGGTGTTGACCTGACCTTCGGTCGAGACGGCTTCGCCGAGCTCTTCGAGCGAGTTGATCTGATCGGCCATTATGCGGTCCTCGTGTTCTTCTTGTTCATGGACGTGACGTCCAGAACCTCGGGCTTCTGGGCCTCCATGCCGTGCTCGGCACCGGCGAAGACGCGCAGATGGGTCATCTGCGTGCGCGACAGGCGGTTGCCTGGCAGCATGCGCTTGACGGCCTGCATGACGACGCGCTCGGGATGCGCACCCTCGAGGATCTGCTGCGTGGTGCGCGACTTGATCCCGCCCGGGTGGCCGGTGTGCCAGTAATGCGGCTTCTCGCGCTTCTTGCCGGTCAGCTGCACCTTGTCCGCGTTGATCACGATGACATTGTCACCCATGTCCATGTGCGGGGTGAAGGAGGCCTTGTGCTTGCCGCGCAGGCGCATGGCGATGATCGAGGCGAGGCGGCCCAGAACGACACCCTCGGCGTCGATCAGGATCCACTTCTTGTCGATATCCGCCGGGGTAGCGGTAAAGGTTTTCATGGTTCTGCCCTTGATCTGCAACGCGCACCGCCCCGTACGGGCCGCTCGCGCAAATTCGATTTGGCGGGTTCTAAACGAAGCTGGCGCACAGTCAAGCGCAGCAAGACTTCAAAAACCCATGCAAATCAGATGCTTGCAAATATGGTATCAGGATACCCCATAATTTCGCGGGTTTCAGACCTCCATCACATGCGGCGGTGCGGCGAGAAGCCCCGCGAGGCGGTCGATCGCCGTCTCGAAGGCGGCGTCCTCTCTCAGACCGGTGAGCGCGAGGCGGACCGCCGAAGGCGCGCGCCCGTCGATCAGGGCGAACTCGTCGGCGGGCTTGATCCGGATGTTCTTGGCGTCCGCGGCGCGGCTGAGCGAGGAGGGCCGCCAGCCGCGCGGCAGGTCGAGCCAGGCAAAGGGCACGCCCTCGCGGCTGCGCGGCCGCCATGGCGCGAGACGGCGGTTGAGATAATCCAGGCGCCGGCTCTGCACCTTCAGCACCGCGTCGCGCACCCGTGCCGCCAACCCGTCCGAGAGCGCCGCCTCGGCCAGCGAGACGGTCGGGCGCGACAGGCCGAAGAACTGCTGCTGCGCCGCGATGCGCGGCAGCATGGCCCGTCCGGGGGCCGAGAGGATCGCGCCGAGCCGCAGATCGGGGCTCAGCGTTTTGGACAGCGTCGTCACCACCCACGACCGCTCGGGCGCGAGGCGGCGGTAGCTCGCATCCTCGCCCGCATCGGAACGGAAGCAATCATCATCGATGATTTGAAGGTTGTACTGGCGCGATATTGATACAATTTGCGCCCGCCGCTCCGGCGAGGTCCGGATCGTCGTTGGATTGTGCGCCTCGGCACTGGTACAAAGCAGCTGCGCGCCGCTCTCCCGGCAGGCCCGCTCCAGCGCATCGGGCAGGAGCCCCTCCCCGTCGAAGGCGATGCCGCGGATCTCCGCCCGGACGAGGGCTGCGGCGTGGCGAAACCCGGGATAGGCCAGCTCCTCGGTCAGCACCACCGGGCGCGGGCCGTGCAGGAGCGCCTGCAGCAGCACCACCATGCCGTGCTGTGCGCCCGAGGTGAGCACAAGATCCTCGGCCTCCAGCGGGCCATGGGCGGGGGTGGCGAACCATTCGGCCAGAAGCGCGCGCAGCGGCGCGTCGGCCTCGGGGCGCGGATAGCCGACATAGGCGCCGGGTGGCGGTTCGGGCAGGTTTTTCAACAGGTCATGCAGCATCCGGCCCTGCCCCACATCGGCCACCTGCGCGGTGCGCAGGTTGAGCATCTCGCCCTCCGGACCCGTGCCCGAGGGATCAATCAGCGCCGGCAGCGGCGTCGGCATGTCCGGCTCGGCCACGAAGGTGCCTCGCCCGACCACGGCGCGCAGCACCTCCTGCTCGACGAGGTCCTTGTAGGCCCGCGCTACCGTGCCCGGCGTCACCCCGAGCCGCCAGGCCACCTCGCGCACCGGCGGCAGGCGATGTCCCGGTGCGATGGTGCCGGAGCCGATCGCCTCCTGGATCGAGCGCTTCAGCGCCTGATGCTTGACCGACCCGCCGCCATCGAGGCTGGGCCACCATATTGTATCCATGACAAAACTTCCCTAGACGTCAGTTTTCACGCATTGTATGCCTTTATCCGAACCATATACAACTATTGTACCAATACAAGAGAAGCCGACATGACCACGCTCGCCCGCACCGCCACGCCCTTCGAGGCCGCCCTCGATCAGGGAGCCTCCTCCGCGCTTCTCGCCGGGCTGGCTCGCCGCGTGGCGGTCTGGAAGCGCCGCGCGCGCACGCGCCGCGCACTGTCGCACCTCGAGCCGCACATGCTGCGCGACCTCGGCCTCGATCCCGTCTCGGCCGAGCGCGAGGCGGCACTCCCGTTCTGGAAGGGCTGATCCCCGGCCCGACCACGCCTGCGGGGCCGGAGCGATCCGGCCCCTTTTTTCATGCAGGCATCGCGCCCTGCGCCGGATCGGGCGGGATCGAATAGGTCATCGAGGCACGCGCCACCGGCGCATCCTGCCCCTCGCTGAACAAGAGCGCCTCGCCCACCGCCAGCCTGCGTCCGAGCTTCAACAGCCGCGTCTCGGCCAGAAGATCCGCTTTGGCCGCGGGACGGCGCAGGAAGTCGATCGTGGCCCCGGTGGTCACCGCCTGCGCGACCGGGCCGATCTCGGACAGGATTGCGAGATAGATCGCGACATCGGCCAGCCCGAACATCGACGGCCCCGAGACCGTGCCGCCGGGGCGCAGATGCAGCGCCGTCACCCGCAATCGCAGCACCAGCCGCCCCTCCTCCGCCCGTTCCACCGCGAACTGCTCGGCCACCTGTGCGAAATCGCGCTCCAGAAATGCGGTCAGCGCCGCTGCGTCCATCTTCATGCCGTCCTCCCTGCCGCCACGGTTTCTCAGGCGCGCACGGCGGGCAAGCCCCTAGTTGAGGCGGGCTCATAACTGTCGTGGGGTCTTTTCATTTGCATCCTCGTCGGTTGCGATGCAGGCAGTGTCGGAAACGGCCGCGACCCGCGCGCCGAACCGGGCGTTGATCGGCCCGAAGAGCAATGCCCGCCCCGAGGAGCCCCGTGACATGGCTGACGAAGACGACGACCTGATCCTCTCCGAACTCGACGACGAAGAGCTTGTCGCGCAGATGTTCGACGATCTCTACGACGGCATGCGCGACGAGATCATGGAGGCCACGCAGATCCTGCTCGATCGCGGCTGGGCCCCCTATGACGTGCTGACCAAATCCCTGGTCGGCGGCATGACCATCGTCGGCAACGATTTCCGTGATGGCATCCTCTTCGTGCCCGAGGTGCTGCTTGCGGCCAATGCGATGAAGGGCGGCATGTCGATCCTCAAGCCGCTTCTGGCCGAGACCGACGCGCCGCGCATGGGCAAGATGGTGATCGGCACCGTCAAGGGCGACATCCATGACATCGGCAAGAACCTCGTGGCGATGATGATGGAAGGTGCCGGCTTCGAGATCGTCGATCTCGGGATCAACAATCCGGTCGAGAACTATCTCGAGGCGCTGGCCCGGGAGCAGGCCGACATCCTAGGCATGTCGGCGCTGCTGACCACCACCATGCCCTACATGAAGGTGGTGATCGACACGATGAAGGAGCAGGGTATCCGCGACGACTACATCGTGCTGGTGGGCGGCGCGCCGCTCAACGAGGAGTTCGGGAAGGCCATCGGCGCCGACGCCTATTGCCGCGACGCCGCCGTGGCGGTGGAGACGGCCAAGGAGCAGGTCTCGCGCCGGCACAACCGGATGCGGGCGGGCGCCTGAGCGCGTCCCTGCCCTCCGACGCCGCGCTGACGCGCGACGGCCTTGCCCCCTCGGGGCAGGGCCGCGTGCTGCTCATCGCCTGCGGCGCGCTGGCGCGCGAGATCCTCGCGCTGATCGGGCACAATGGCTGGGACCATCTCGACCTGCATTGCCTGCCCGCGATCCTGCACAACCGCCCCGAGCGCATCGCCCCCGCCGTCGAGGCGGCGGTGGCGGCGCGGGGCGCGGGATATGACCGGATCTTCGTGGTCTATGCCGATTGCGGCACCGGCGGCGATCTCGCCCGGACCTGCGAACGGCTGGGGCTGCACATGGTCGAGGGACCGCATTGCTACGCCTTCTACGAAGGCGTCGAGGCCTTTGCCGAGACGGGCGAGGTGACCTGTTTCTATCTCACCGATTTCCTCGTGCGGCAGTTCGATGCCTTCGTCTGGCAGCCACTGGGCCTCGACCGGCACCCGGAGCTGCGCGAGATGTATTTCGGCAATTACACCACGCTGGTCTATCAGGCGCAGACCGATGATCCGGCGCTCACCGCCCTCGCCCGCGCCCATGCCGAACGGCTGGGGCTGGGCTTCGAGCGGCGGCTGACCGGTTACGGCGATCTGGAGAGCGCGCTGGCGCGGGCCTAGGCCGCGGCCATCGCGGTCTCGCGGATGCGTTCGACCATGGCGCGCAGCCCGTTCGAGCGCTGCGCCGACAGGTGATCGTTAAGCCCGAGCCGCGCCAGCTCTGCGCCCGCGTCGATCTTGGGCACCTCGGACACCGGCGCGCCGTCGTAAAGCGCGTGCAGCACAGCGATCAGCCCGCGCACGATCATCGCGTCGCTGTCGCCCCGGAAATGATAGGTGCCGCCCTCGGGCGCGGGCACCAGCCAGACCTGGCTGGCGCAGCCCAGCACCTTGGTCGCGGGCACCTTGAATGCCTCGTCGAGCGGGTCCATAGCCTTGCCCAGCTCGATCACGTGCCGGTAGCGATCCTCCCAATCATCGAGAAACTCGAAGGTCTCGGCGATCTCCTCGAAGGCAGGCTGGGCCATCTATCTCTCCTGTTGTCCGGGCTCTGGCTCACAGGTAAGCGCTTTGCCCGCATTTGCCAGTGGGGGCCGTGGCCCCCGGTCTTGTCCGGGATGGGCCGGTTCAGAGATCGACGGTGACCACCTGCGCGCCCTTGGCGGCGAGACCCACCCGACCCTCGCACAGCGCCAGCGCCTGCTCGCCAAAGACTTCGCGGCGCCAGCCGTAGAGCGCATGCACCTCGCGCTCGCCCGCGGCCAGCGCGTCGAGATCGGCGGAGCTGGCGATCAGCTTGGGTGCCACACCCTCAGCCTCGGAGCGCGCTTTCAGCAGGACGCGCAGAAGATCCGCGAGCGCCGGGTTGACCTGAAGCTGGTCGCGCGCCTTCTCGGCGCGGGGCATCTTGTCGGCCGGCAGCTTGGCGGCGCGGTCGACCGCGGCGAGGATACCTTCGGCGATCTCGCCCTTGCGCGCGTCGCGCAGCAGAAGGCGCGACCGGCCGAGGTCCTTCTCGGTGGTCGGGCGGGTCGAGGCCAGCTCGACCAGCGCGTCATCCTTGAACACGCGCGAGCGCGGCACGTCGCGCTCCTGCGCATAGGATTCGCGGAACTGGGCCAGCTCGCGCAGGGCGGCGATGAACTTTGGGCTGTTGGAGCGCGTCTTGACCCGCTGCCACGCCTGCTCGGGATCGACGCGATAGGTCGCGGGATCGTTGAGCACGGCCATCTCCTCGGCCACCCAGCGCGCGCGACCCGATTTTCTGAGCTGCTCGGCGAGCCATTCGTAGATCACCCGAAGATGCGTCACATCGGCCAGCGCGTAGCTCTTCTGCGCTTCCGACAGCGGGCGGCGCGACCAGTCGGTGAAGCGCGAGGATTTGTCGATCTCGGCGCGGGCGATCTTGCGCACCAGCGTCTCGTAGCCCGCCTGCTCGCCAAAGCCGCAGACCATCGCCGCGACCTGCGTGTCGAACAGCGGCGCGGGAATGAGATCGGCCTCGACCTGGAAGATCTCCAGATCCTGCCGGGCCGCGTGGAACACCTTGACCACGCCCGGGTCGCGGAAGAGGTCGTGGAGCGGCGCGAGGTCGAGCCCCTCGACCAGCGGATCGACCAGAACGGCGCTGCCCTCGCCGCCATCGGGGCCGTCCTCGCCCGGATGGGCAAGCTGGATCAGGCAGAGCTTGGAATAATAGGTCCGTTCGCGCAGGAACTCGGTGTCCACCGTGACATAGGGGTGCTTCGCGGCCCTTTGGCAAAAGGCGGCGAGGTCTTCGGTGGTGGTGATGGTCTGCATGTCGTCTGAAGCCTGCGGAAATGGGGCGGCGCGGCGGCGCCGGTCCCCGTTCTCTTAGGCGATGAGGGCGCGGATGGAAACCCGCCCGCTCAGAGCCGGATCGGCGTCCGGTCGCCCACGGCAAAGCGGCGCAGCACCATGGGATAGAGGCGATGCTCCTGCTCCAGCACCCGTGCGGCCAGCGTCTGTGGCGTGTCGCCCGGATGGACCGGCACCCGCGCCTGCCCCAGCACCGGCCCGCCGTCGAGCTCCGCCGTGACCTCATGCACCGAGACGCCATGCTCGGCATCGCCCGCCTCGAGCGCGCGGGCATGGGTGTGAAGCCCGCGATACTTCGGCAAAAGCGAAGGGTGGATGTTGAGCATCCGCCCCTCCCACCGCGCGATGAAGCCCGGCGTCAGGATGCGCATGAAGCCCGCAAGGCAAATGATATCGGGGGCCGCCGCCTCCAGTCGCTCGGTCAGCGCCGCCTCGAAGGCTTCTCGGTCGCGGCCGAAGGGCTTGTGATCGACCGCCGCCGTCGGGACGCCGAGTTCGGCGGCGCGGGCAAGCCCGCCCGCTTCGGGGTCGTTGGAGGCCACAAGCACCGGGCGGCACGGGTGGTCGCCCGTCATGTCCCGCAGCAGCGCCAGCATGTTCGACCCGCCCCCCGAGATCAGGATGGCGACGCGCTTTGTTTCACTCACGACAGGGTGCCCGTATAGGCGACCCCCTGCCCGGCCGTGACGCGGCCCAGCCGGTGCACCGTCTCGCCTTCGTTTTCCAGCAGCGCGGCGATCGCCTCGGCCTTCTCTGGCGCGACGACGACGACCATGCCGATGCCGGAGTTGAAGGTCTTGAGCATTTCGGAGGTCTCCAGCCCGCCCTCGCGCATGAGCCAGTCGAAGACCGGCGGCAGCGACCAGGCGCCCAGATCGATCTCGGCGCCCAGCCCCTCGGGCAGCACGCGCGGCAGGTTCTCGGTCAGCCCGCCGCCGGTGATGTGCGCAAGGCCATGCACGCCGCCTTCGCGGATCGCCGCGAGGACCGATTTGACGTAAAGCCGCGTCGGCGCGAGCAGCGCGGCACCGAGACTTTCATCCGAAAACGGCGAGGCGTCGTCCCAACCCAGCCCCGCGCGCTCGACGATGCGGCGCACGAGAGAGTAGCCGTTGGAATGCACCCCGTCCGAGCCGAGGCCCAGAAGAACGTCGCCCTCCACCACACCATCGGGCAGCGCGTGACCGCGCTCCATTGCGCCCACGGCAAAGCCCGCAAGGTCGAAATCGCCCGCCGGGTACATGCCGGGCATCTCCGCCGTCTCGCCGCCGATCAGAGCGGCGCCCGAGGCTTCGCAGCCCGCGGCGATGCCCTCGATCACCCGCGCGGCGCTGTCGGTGTCGAGCTTGCCGGTGGCGAAATAGTCAAGGAAGAACAGCGGCTCCGCGCCCTGGCAGACGAGGTCGTTGACGCACATGGCCACGAGATCGACACCCACGCCGTCGAGATGGCCGGTATCGATGGCGATGCGCAGCTTGGTGCCCACCCCGTCGGTCGCGGCGACCAGCACCGGGTCGCTGTATCCGGCGGCCTTGAGGTCGAACAGCGCGCCGAAGCCGCCCAGGCCCGACATCGTGCCGGGGCGGTCGGTGCGCTTCGCCGCGGGCTTGATCCGTTCCACGAGCGCGTTGCCCGCATCGATATCCACCCCCGCCTGCGCGTAAGTGAGCCCGTCCTTCTGCATCGCGTCCCCCGAATGCCGGTTTGTGAAGTGACGCCGCGATACCTCAGCCCCCCCGCGAGGGCCAGCGCCAACTTGACCCGCCCCCCCGGTCTGCTAGGAGGAACGCAGGGGGCCCGTAGCTCAACGGTCAGAGCAGACCGCTCATAACGGTTTGGTTGGGGGTTCAAATCCCTCCGGGCCTACCAAAACGCCTTTCAAATTACCAATCAACAAGGCGAACCATGCGACGCGTGGGGTAAAGCCTGTCCCATGGGAATCAATTGGTTAAGCCGCCGACTGCCCCACGAAATCGGGGCTGAAACGCGTCTTAAGCGGGGCGTGAGGCTGGGCACGTCCGGTTTTCCGGATCGGGATGCCTTCAAAGGGCAGCGCAAAGCCGGACATTCGCGCTAAATCCCCTGTCGGTTCGGCTTTTCGATGCGGCTGGGCGATCTCGCAACCGTGAAGCGGGGCCAAACGGCCATGGTCCCCACCGGATGACATACTGCCACAACGCCACATGTCCGCTCGATGGCCAACGAATCGCCTACTCTTACCTGCCCCTCCACCGCACCACATCACCGCAGGACCGCGACGAGGTGTCCTGACGGTTCGCAAGGCCGGGCGAATTGGAGAGTGCAGCCGAACGATGCGTCCCGATCCGGAAGATCGTTTCCGAAATTGCATCGGAACCGCACTTCTGAGCGTAAAAGTTGCAATGCGGCGAAATCAGGGCCAAAGCTTGGCCTCATTGATCCGTCCACCTTGAAAGTATCAGAATGTTGTCCAAGTTTTCGTCATTCATAGCAGCCGGTCTTCTGGCGGGCACGGTCGCGTTTCCCGCGGCGGCAGCGTCTGTGATCCTCGATCTTCGGGGCAACGATTTTCCGTTCGGTCCAATCCTCCCGGGATCCTTTGACGTCACCGATGCCGCCACGGGCACCACCGCCACGGTGTCGGCCGGTGCGTTCAAGCATCTGGAGGTTTCGGGCCACACCGTTGGCGCCGCCTCGACCAAAGTCCACGGGGCCAGCATCGGCCGCTATTCCAGCGGTGCTGGCGTGCATAGCAGCTTCTTCGACAACCATAAGGTAGACGGTTGGAACAACCGGGACTACATCCAGATCGCGTTTGACCACGACGCCACTTTCGAATGGGCGGTGTTCGGCTCCGTATCCCATGTTGCGTCGGTCGCGTTGCTGACGGATACCAGCGGCGACGGCGAGATCGGCATCGGCGACACGACCTGGGGCCCCGTGGGGTTCGGCAGCCTGCCCGGATACCATGGCTACAAGTTCGCCAAAGCCCCGGAGGGCGTGAACATCGCTTCGCAGACCTTCGGCTTCCTCGCGCCCGATTGGAAGAGCAGCTGGAAGCTGGCGGCCGTCTCCTTTGACGTAAAGAGCCCCACGTTTAACGACGAGAACCCCTCGCCAGTGCCATTGCCCGCCTCGGGCCTGCTGCTGGTTGCCGGTCTCGGCGGTCTGGGTCTGGCGCGCCGCCGCCGCAATAAAAGCTGAGCCAATGGCGCCCGTCTCGGGTCCCATGCCGCCTTTCCCGACGCGCATCAAGCCGTCCCCGACATCGTAACTGACCCCTTTTCCGCAAATGAACAGCCGCCCGCCGGATCACCCCAGCGGGCGGCACCCTTGTTGGCCGGCAGTTGGTGGCCGACGTCCCCTTGGCACGGGGCCGGACTGCGTCAACCGCAATCGGGTCTCTTGCAACGTCTTGATCTCAACCGGGCCGCCTGCCCTGCGCAAGCTGGTCCGCAGGTGTTTGAAAGCACGATGCTGAGCGTCGATCTCGTCCAGATGGCATTGTTGCAGAACTCCCTGCCCGGCGGTTTCCAGCGCGGATCGGCCGCATGGATGGACGGCATGGCGAAGCCCATGCCTGCCCGCTACTGCACGACGAGCTGGTCCGCCTTCGACGCGGCGCTGCGCATGCGCCCTGCGCACTGCAAACGCGGCTCATCTCGCGCGGATCACCGACACTTCCGCTGGACCGGGCGCAAGGGGCGTGGCAGGTTCGGTCCCGCTGCCCCCATAATCTAGACGCTCGCATGAGATGGAGCCGCACATGATCGATCTGCCCCGGGGCCTGGGACGGCTCGATCTGCGCGTGGCCGGCGGTTTACTTGGCCTCGACCTCGTGCTGCTCGCCATCGGCATCGGCTACGGGGTGGCCGTGGCGCTCGATCCTTCCGTGCATTGGCCGCCCGCGCTTCGCTTCGATCACGACTGGGGCCTTGCGGAAATGCTGAACTACGTCAAATGGCTGGTCGCGGCCGGGGCGCTCTTTCTGGCCTGGCTGCGCGAAGGTGCACTCTTGGCCGCCGCCATGGCAGCGACGCTGCTCGTCGCGGTGGCCGACGACGCGGGCCGGCTGCACGAGCAGGGCAGCATTGCGCTCGCGCTCGCCACCGGCCTGCTGGAGCGCCACGGCACCATCGCGTTCCAGATGTGCGAACTGGTGATCTGGGCCGGGCTGGGGCTGCTGTGCGCGGTGCCGCTGTGGATCGGCTGGCGCCGGGCCGAGGCCGGTCTGCGCCGCCGCGCGCTGGGCACGGGGCTGTTCTTTGCGGGGATCGCCCTTTGCGCGATGGGCATGGACACGCTGCACACGCTGGTCGGGTTCTACTGGCCCGACCGGCCCCTGCTCAGCGGCGCCTTCATGATCGCCGAAGGCGGCGGCGAGAACCTGTTTCTCAGCCTGCTGACCGCCCAGGCGGTTGGCAGCTTCGGCCGCGCGTGGCCTAGCGCGCCAGAACCAGCTCGGCCCTGAGCCCGCCCAGCCCCTCGCTGTCGCCCAGATGCAGCGCGCCGCCATGCCCATGCGCGATATCGGCCACGATGGCGAGCCCGAGGCCGACCCCGGTGCCGCGATCCTGGTTGCGCGCCGGATCGAGCCGGGTGAAGGGGCGCATCGCCTCCTCGCGCCGGTCCTCGGGGATGCCCGGCCCGTCATCCTCGACCGACAGCCGCAGGCTGCGCGGCCCGACCGCGAGCGCCACCTCGCAACGCGTGCCGTAGCGCAACGCGTTGTTGATCAGGTTCTCCAGCGCCCGGCGCAACGCCGTGGGCCGCAGCGACATCGGCTCGGAGCGGCCCTGCACCGGGCGCAGATGCACCGCCTGCCCGGCCCGCTGCGCATCCTCGACCACCCGCGCGACGAGATCGGCGGGATCGAGCGTTTCCACCGCCTCGGACCCGTCGCCGCGAGCGAAATCGAGAAAGGCGTCGAGCAGGCGGCGCATCTCGTCGACATCCCCCACCAGCGGCGCGGCCTCCTCCTCGGGCAGCATGGTCAGCCCCAGCCTGAGCCGGGTCAGCGGCGTGCGCAGATCGTGGCTGATCCCCGAGAGCATCAGGCGGCGGGCCTGGGTCTGCCGCTCGATCCGATTGCGCATGTCGAGAAAGGCCATGCCGGCGGCCCGCACCTCCGACGCGCCCGCGGCCTTGTAGGGCAGGATGCGCCCCTTGCCATAGGCCGAGGCGACCGCCGCCAATCGGGTCACCGGGCGCAGCTGGTTGCGCAAGAAGAGATAGGCCACGAGCGTCAGCAGCGCCCCCAGCACGACGATCAGCACGATCAGCTGGTGCGGGTTGCTCGCCGAAACGCGGCGCCGGTCGAAGGTCACCGCGAGCGGGCCATGGGCGGTGCCGATCCACGCGGTCACCCTGCGCCCCTCGGCCACCTCCACCGCCAGTGGCGCGTCGAGCCCGGCGCGCAGCGTCTCGATCACGGCGCGGCCCGACAGGTCGAAGAACCGCACGGCAT
>NZ_JAMYXC010000092.1 GCF_024159025.1 Limimaricola litoreus | reverse complement strand
GCCCCGCTCAAGCTCGTCGCCTCGCAGCGGGTCGATCTCGCGCAGGAGCCCGCCCGCAGCCGCAGCGTGCCGGTGCGCCCGCGCCGCGTCGCCGTCGCCACCTCCGAAGCCGAGACCCAGACCCAAGACCAGGCACAACCTGCCGCGACGGCACCGGTTGAGGAGACCGCGCCTCGTCGGCCCGATGCGGTGCCCGCCGCCTCCGAGAGCTTCGGCGCCTTTGCCGAAAGGATGGGCGCGCAGGAGCTGGGCGATCTGCTGGAGGCCGCTGCGGCCTACACCGCCTTTGTCGAAGGTGCCGAGGATTTCTCGCGCCCGCAGCTGATGGAGCGGGTGCGCGAGGTCTCGCCCGAGCCGATCAGCCGCGAGGACGGGCTGCGCAGCTTCGGCACGCTGCTGCGCCAGGGCATGCTCAAGCGGGTCCGCAGCGGCCGCTTCGCCGTGGCCGGATCGAGCCGCTTCAACCCCGAGCGCCGCGCGGGGTGAGGCCGGACGTGCCTTGCGGCCCATGAAAAAGGGCGGCGCCACGCGGCGCCGCCCTTTTTCATGATCATGGACCGGAGGCCTCAGCGCTCGTCGCGCTCCTCTTCCGGATCGGCCTTGCCGACACCGAGAAAGATCCGCCGGAAGGGCAGCGCCCAGACCAGGCCGAGACCGACGTAGATCGCCAGCTCCACGAGGATCGAGGGCCGCTCGATCAGCCCGACCAGCGTGATCGCCACGACGATGTAGCCCGGCAGGCCGACCAGCAGGATTAGCAGCGACAGCCGCCGCCGGGCCTTCATCGAGAGCTTGCGCGCCATCCGCTCAGTCCGAGAAAGGATCGGTGACGAGGATCGTGTCCTCGCGCTCGGGGCTGGTCGAGACCATGGCCACCGGGCACTGGATCAGCTCCTCGATGCGGCGGATGTACTTGATCGCCTGCGCCGGAAGATCGGCCCAGCTGCGCGCGCCGGCGGTCGATTCCTGCCAGCCCGGCATCTCCTCGTAGATCGGCGTGCAGCGCGCCTGCTGGTCGGCGGCGGTCGGCAGATAGTCGTAGCGCTCGCCGTCGAGCTCGTAGCCGGTGCAGATCTTCAGCGTCTCGAAACCGTCGAGCACGTCGAGCTTGGTCAGCGAGATGCCCGACACGCCCGAGGTGGCGCAGGTCTGGCGCACGAGGCAGGCGTCGAACCAGCCGCAGCGGCGCTTGCGCCCCGTGGTGGTGCCGAACTCGTGGCCCCGCTCGCCCAGCCGCTGGCCGTCCTCGTCGTCGAGCTCGGTCGGGAACGGGCCCTCGCCCACGCGGGTGGTATAGGCCTTGACGATGCCGAGCACGAAATCGATGGCGTTCGGGCCGACGCCGGTGCCGGTGGCGGCCTGTCCTGCGATGACGTTCGAGGAGGTCACGAAGGGATAGGTGCCGAAGTCGATGTCGAGAAGCGCGCCCTGCGCGCCTTCGAACAGGATGCGCTCCCCGGCGCGGCGACGCTCGGTCAGCACCTTCCAGACGGGGGCGGCGTATTCGAGGATCGCGGGCGCGATCTCGCGCAACTTGGCGATCACCGCGTCGCGGTCGATCGCCTCGAGCCCGAGGCCTGCGCGCAGCGCGTTGTGATGCACCAGCGCCCGGTCGACCCGAAGCTCCAGCGTCGCGTCATCGGCCAGATCGGCCACGCGGATCGCGCGGCGGCCGACCTTGTCCTCATAGGCCGGACCGATGCCGCGCCCGGTGGTGCCGATCTTGGCGACGGTGCTTTGCCCTTCGCGCGCGCGGTCGAGCTCGCCGTGGAACGGCAGGATCAGCGGCGTGTTCTCGGCGATCATCAGCGTCTCGGGCGTGATCTCCACGCCCTGGGCGCGCACCGTCTCGATCTCGTTCAGAAGATGCCACGGGTCGAGCACGACGCCGTTGCCGATGACCGAGAGCTTGCCGCCGCGCACCACGCCCGAGGGCAGCGCGTGCAGCTTGTAGACCTCGCCATCCACGACCAGCGTATGGCCCGCGTTGTGGCCGCCCTGGAACCGCGCGATCACGTCGGCCCGCTCGGACAGCCAGTCCACGATCTTGCCCTTGCCTTCGTCGCCCCATTGGGTGCCGACGACCACCACATTCGCCATGGACGTACCCTCTCCGGTCTTTCAATCCGGCGTCGCTATAGCGCCACGCGCCGCCCCGCGAAACCGCAAACTGGCCGGGACGGCGTTCTCGGGCCGAGTTCGGGGTTGCGACAAGGGCCCTCCTCTTCTAGATACGGCGCGTTCCGCACCCACCCGTCGCTCGCAGAGGTCCGCATGGAAAACGTCGTCCTGATCGTCCACCTGATCCTCGCGCTGTCGCTGATCGGCGTGGTGCTGTTGCAGCGGTCCGAAGGGGGCGGCCTCGGCATGGGCGGCGGCGGCGGTGGCGGCGTGATGTCGGGCCGCGCGGCCGCGACCGCGCTGGGCAAGATCACCTGGGGCCTCGCCGCGGCCTTCATCGTCACCTCGATCGCGCTGACCATCATCGCCGCCGAGAACTCGGCGGGCGGCTCGGTGCTCGACCGGCTGACCGGCGCGACCCCGACCGAAGAGGGCGCGCCCGCCACCGATCTGGGCGACAGCCTGCTGCCGCCCTCGACCAGCGATGGCCCGGTCGTGCCGCTGGCCGACTGAGCGGCTTATCCACAACCACTGGGCGTCGGCTGATTTCGGCCACATGATCTTGCGTCCCCGGTTGCGGTCACGGGCCGAATCCGGATATCCTCAAATCCCGTGATGCCGCGAAACCTTCGTTTCGCGGCAGTCTTCCATTCGACTTTGATTCGACGATCACGGGGTACTTCCGACCATGGCGCGTTACATCTTCATCACCGGCGGCGTTGTCTCCTCGCTCGGCAAGGGACTGGCCTCGGCGGCGCTGGGCGCGCTCTTGCAGGCGCGCGGCTACACGGTGCGGCTGCGCAAGCTCGACCCCTATCTCAACGTCGATCCCGGCACGATGAGCCCGTTCGAGCATGGCGAGGTCTTCGTCACCGACGACGGCGCCGAGACCGATCTCGACCTCGGCCATTACGAGCGCTTCACCGGCGTCGCGGCACGGCGCACCGACAGCGTCTCCTCGGGGCGGATCTACTCGAACGTGCTGGAGAAGGAGCGCCGCGGCGACTACCTCGGCAAGACGATCCAGGTGATTCCGCACGTCACCAACGAGATCAAGGATTTCCTCTCGGTCGGTGCCGACGAGGTCGATTTCCAGCTGTGCGAGATCGGCGGCACGGTGGGCGACATCGAGGGCCTGCCCTTCTTCGAGGCGATCCGCCAGTTCGCGCAGGAGCGGCCCCGCGGCCAGTGCATCTTCATGCACCTCACCTTGCTGCCTTACGTCGCGGCCTCTGGCGAGCTGAAGACCAAGCCGACCCAGCACTCGGTCAAGGAGCTGCGCTCGATCGGCATCGCGCCCGACGTTCTGGTCTGCCGTTCCGAGCATCCGATCCCGGAAAAGGAACGCGAGAAGATCGGCCTCTTCTGCAATGTGCGCAAGGAGAGCGTGATCGCGGCCTATGATCTCAAGTCGATCTACGAGGCGCCGCTGGCCTATCACCGCGAGGGGCTCGACCAGGCCGTGCTCGACGCCTTTGGCATAGCACCCGCGCCGAAGCCCAACCTCGCGCGCTGGCATGACGTGAACGACCGTCTGACCCATGCCGAGGGCGAGGTTCGCGTGGCCATCGTCGGCAAATACGTGCAGCTCGAAGACGCCTACAAGTCGATCAAGGAGGCGCTGACCCACGGCGGCATGGCCAACAAGGTCCGGGTCAAGGTCGAATGGGTCGACAGCGAGGTCTTCGACCGCGAGGACCCGGCCCCCTATCTCGAAGGCTACCACGCGATCCTCGTGCCCGGCGGCTTTGGCGAGCGCGGCACCGAGGGCAAGATCAAGACCGCGCAATTCGCCCGCGAGCGCGGCATCCCCTATCTGGGCATCTGCCTTGGCATGCAGCTCGCGGTGATCGAGGCCGCGCGCAACGTCGCGGGCTTCAAGACCGCCGGCTCCGAGGAGTTCGACCACGAGGCCGGCAAGCGTCGCTTCGAGCCGGTGGTCTACCATCTCAAGGAATGGATCCAGGGCAACCACGTGGTCGAGCGCGCGATCGGCGACGACAAGGGCGGCACGATGCGGCTCGGCGCCTATACGGCGGCGCTGGCCGAGGGCTCCAAGGTGGCCGAGGTCTACGGCGCCAGCCGGATCGAGGAGCGCCACCGCCACCGCTACGAGGTCGACACCAAGTATCGCGAGGCGCTCGAGGACAAGGGTCTGTGCTTCTCGGGCATGTCGCCCGACGGGCGGTTGCCCGAGATCGTCGAATGGAAGGACCACCCGTGGTTCATCGGCGTGCAGTTCCACCCCGAGCTGAAATCCAAGCCCTTCGCGCCGCATCCGCTGTTTGCCGATTTCGTGCGCGCCGCCGTGGAAACCTCGCGGCTGGTCTGAGGCACACCGCCAAAGCGACGACGGGGCCGCCCCTCGGGGCGGCCCTTCGCGTCAGCGATACAGGTGGAAATAGAACTCGATCGCCTTGCGCGCCGTCAGGTCGCGCTGACATTCGGCGCCGTAGATCACCCGGATCGACCCGCCGCCGGCGCGGTCATAGGCGCGCCGGCATTCGGCATCGCGATCCTTGATCCACTGGCGCTGTGCGGCAAGCAGCCGATCCCACGAGCCGTCAGCCTGCGCCGCCGCCCGCATCGGCCCCCACCACGCGTTGAGCCAGGCGTCCCAGGCCCCCGCCTCCCGCATCAAGCAATCGGCGATCCCGATCGTCGTCTGATCGCGACAAGATCCGGCGATGATGTCGGAGCATTGCGACAGCACCTGTGCCTGCGAACCGCGCGCAGCGGCGGACTGCACACAGGCCCCGACGCGCGATACGTCCTGCGGACTTGGCGTCGACTGGGCGGCCGCGGGGCCGCCAAGAGCGAGCGTTGCGAGAAGCAAGGCGAGGCGAAGCATGGGAAACCCTCCCGGTACCGATGAAACAGGCCATGAGCCTATCACGGATCGGGGGGATTTTCCCCTCGGCAAAGAGATCGCGCTTCAGAACCGGAAGTCGATCTGCCGGGTGATGCCGAGCCGGGCGCCGAACTGGCCGTCATCCTCGGTGATCGGGCTGTCGGCCGCGTCGTTCATCAGCCGGTCGTAGGTGATCGCCCCGTCGAGGCCCCAATCATCGCTGAACTCGTAGATGCCGCCGACCTCGACCCCCGCCGAGATCAGCCCGCCATCGGCCGCAAAACCGGGCGCGCCGAAATAGGTCTGGGCATAATCGTCCTCGGCAAAGAGCGCGCGCGGGCCCCCGCGCAGCGTCAGCCGCTCGGAGGGGTAGAGATAGGCATCCGCCCCCAGTTCGGCGACGAAGCTTTCATGTCCGCCGAAGCCGCGCCGCAGATCGGCGAAAACGCCGAAAGCGCGCGTGTCGTAGCCCAGGCCGAACCCCAGTTCGAGCGCCGCATCCACGTCGCCCAGCCCGGTCACCCCGTCGACGTCCGAAGCGTCGCGCTCCCCGATGTAGCGAAACGAGCCGCGCAGGCCGAAACCGGTCGAGATGAAATCGGGGTCGTCGCTGCCGATGTCGAAGGGGCCGAAGCGCAGCCGGTCGAGCGCGAAGCCGACATCCGGGCCGACCTCGTAGTCATCCGAACCGAAATACTCGGGCGAGGTGGCAAGCCCGCCGCGCAGGGTGAAGCCCAGCACCCGGCCCGGATCGGACGGCGTCGGGGCGGGGGCGGTCATGATCAGCGGCTCGGCGACCGGTTGGTCGAGCGAGGCGGCCATCGCGGGCAGCGGGCTGGCGGCGAGAAGGGCGAAAAGCGGCAGGCGGCGCATGGTGAATCCTTTCGAGCGGGCTTGCAGGATGAGATACGCCGCATGGGCCATGAGGCAAATCCTGCCGGCAGGCCGCGGCGCGGCGTGACATGCAGGCCACGCGGCTTGCCCCGCCCCATCGCCGCCGCTACGAGCGCCACAGCGCAAAGGAGACTTTCATGCTGTCCTACCAGCACGCCTACCACGCGGGCAATCTCGCAGATGTGCACAAGCACGCGGCGCTGTCGTGGATGCTGGACTACATGGGCGCCAAGCCCAAGCCGCTGAGCTACATCGAAAGCCACGCGGGCCGGGCGCTCTACCGGCTCGATGCGGCAGAGGCCGAAAAGACCGGCGAAGCCGCGCAGGGCATCTCGAAGGTGACGGGCTGGTTCGATGCCGCCCACCCCTATGCCCGCGTGTTGCAGGCGACCCGCGCCTCCCATGGCACGCAGGCCTATCCCGGCTCGCCCGAGATCGCGGCACGGCTCTTGCGCGCCGATGACAGGCTGCACCTGGCCGAGCTGCACCCGCAGGAGCACGCGGCGCTGGCCGCCGCCATGGGCGGGCGGGCGCAGGTGCACCGTCGAGACGGGCTCGAGATGGCGGTGGCGCTGACCCCGCCCGAGCCGCGGCGCGGGCTGCTGCTGATCGACCCGAGCTGGGAGATCAAGGAGGATTACCGGCAGGTTCCGCAGGCGATCCGCCGCATCGCCAAGAAATGGGGCGTGGGGACGATCGTGCTGTGGTACCCGATCCTGCGCGACGCGCCCCATGCGCCGATGCTGCGGCAGCTGGAGCGCGAGCTGCCCGACGGCGTGCGCCACGAGGTCGCCTTTCCGCCCGCGCGCCCGGGCCACGGCATGACCGGCTCGGGGCTCTTCGTGGTCAACCCGCCCTACGGCTTTCACCAGCAGGCGCAATGGCTCACCGCGCGCTTCGCGACGCTGGCGCCGCAGGGCTGAGGCCCTTTCCCGCGGCGCGGGGGCGTCTATATAGGGTCCATGTTCGCAGATCTTCTTCGCCGCCTCACCGATCCCGGCCCACAGCCGCTCCCCGATGCCGATGCGCGCCTCGCGCTCGGCGCCCTTCTGGTGCGGCTGGCCCGCGCCGACGGGGATTACAGCGCCGAGGAATCGCGCCGCATCCATCGCATCCTCATGGCCCGCTATGGGCTGGACGAGGCCGGGGCCGCCCGCCTGCGCGCCGATTGCGAGGTGATGGAGGCCGAGGCGCCCGATACCGTGCGCTTCACCCGCGCCATCAAGGATGCGGTGAGCTACGAGGAGCGCGAGGCGGTGATCGAGGCGCTGTGGGAAATCGCTCTGGCCGACGGGCAGCGCGACGCGGAGGAGGACGCGCTGATGCGGATGGTCGCGCCGATGCTGGGCGTGTCGGACCCCGACAGCGCCCATGCCCGGCAGCGCGCGGCGCAGCGGCTGGGCCTCTAGCCCGGCACCTGGCCTTCCGTTTTCCGTGGCGTTGCTGACGCGGGGTCAGCGGTATTGTCCTTGTTGCATTTTCGTTGAAAATACCCCCTACTCCGTCGTCACACATGGGGTGCGAGGGCACGTGAGCGACACCAATCCGGTCATCGAGATCCGCGATCTGCACAAGTCCTACGGGGCGCTCGAAGTGCTCAAGGGCGTGGACATCACCGCGCCCGCGGGCCACGTCGTCTCGATGATCGGCTCCTCGGGCTCGGGCAAGTCGACGCTGCTGCGCTGCTGCAACCTGCTGGAGGACAGCCAGCAGGGCGAGGTGCTGTTCGAGGGCGAGCCGGTGGCTTGGAAGGGAACCGGGCTGAACCGCCGCCCCGCCGACCCCAAACAGGTCACCCGCATCCGCACCAACCTTGCCATGGTGTTCCAGCAGTTCAACCTCTGGGCCCATATGACGATCCTGCAGAACGTCATGGAGGCGCCGGTCACGGTGCTGGGGCGGCCGCGCGCCGAGGTCGAGGCCAAGGCGCGCAAATATCTCGACAAGGTCGGCATCGGCGACAAGGCCGACGCCTGGCCCGCGCAACTCTCGGGCGGCCAGCAGCAGCGCGCCGCCATCGCGCGCGCCCTGTGCATGGAGCCGCGCGCGCTCTTGTTCGACGAGCCGACCTCGGCGCTCGACCCCGAGCTGGAGCAGGAAGTGGTGCGCGTGATCAAGGATCTGGCCGAAGAGGGCCGCACCATGATCATCGTCACGCATGACATGCGCATGGCGCATGACGTGGCCGATCACGTCGTGTTCCTGCACAAGGGGCTGATCGAGGAGCAGGGCCCGCCCGCCGAGCTCTTCGGCAATCCGAAATCCGAGCGGCTGCGGCAGTTCCTGTCGCACTCCGCCCCGCATCCGCAGCCCGCCTGAGAGCGGGCACGGTTCTTTTCCCAACAGGAGACCACCCCAAGATGAAGACGCTGATCCTCACGACCGCGGCGCTCGCGCTGACCGCAGGCGCCGCGCTGGCCGAAAGCCACAGCCAGACCGTGCGTCTTGGCACCGAGGGCGCCTACCCTCCGTACAACTTCCTCAACGACGCGGGCGAGGTCGACGGCTTCGAGCGCGAGGTGGGCGACGAGCTGTGCAAGCGCGCCGAGCTGACCTGCGAATGGGTCACCAACGATTGGGATTCGATCATCCCCAACCTCGTCTCGGGCAACTACGACACGATCATCGCCGGGATGAGCATTACCGACGAGCGTGACGAGGTGATCGACTTCACGCAGAACTACTTCCCGCCCGCGGCTTCGGCCTATGTCGCGCCCTCCGAGGACGTGGACCTGATGAGTGGCGTCGTCTCGGCCCAGGCCACCACGATCCAGGCTGGCCATGTCGCCGACAGCGGTGCGGCGCTGCTTGAATTCGCCACCCCCGACGAGGCCGTGGCCGCGGTGCGCAATGGCGAGGCCGACGCGGTTTTCGCCGACAAGGACTTTCTCGCGCCGATCGTCGATGCCTCGGGCGGCGAGCTGATGTTCGTGGGCGAGGACGTGGCGCTGGGCGACGGCATCGGTGTCGGCCTGCGCGAGAGCGATGGCGAGCTGCGCGAGACGCTCGATGCGGCGATCCAGTCCATGAAGGACGACGGCTCGCTCAACGAGCTGCTGGTCAAGTGGTTCGGCGAAGAGACCCAGACCTTCGAATGACCCCTCACCGGGGCGGCCCTCGCGCTGCCCCGCCTGAAAGCCGCCCATGTTCGCTTCCTGCGCCGATCCCGAAACGCTTTCCGGCCTGAGCTGGCTCATATGCTACCTCACCACGGGAAAGCACATCGCCTTCTACTGGGCCTTCGGCACCGTGCTCTTGCTGCTCGCGGTGACGGCGCCTGTGGCGCTGGCCTTCGGCTTCGGCGGCGCCATGGCCGCGCGGTCGCGCGTGGCGCCGCTGTCGTGGCTAGGCAAGGGCTACATCGCCATCGTGCGCGGCGTGCCCGACATCGCCTTCTTCCTGTTCTTCGTGATCGCGCTCGACCAGGGCATCGAATGGCTGCGCCACAAGGCGAAATGCCCCGACTGGGACCAGCCGATCCGGCAAGGCAACGACTTCATCGTCTGCGCCGAGGCCAAGATGCCGCTCTCTTCCTCGGCTCAATGGGTGCACGAGGTCTACGGCTTCTGGCTCGCCGTCTTCACCTTCGCCCTCGTCTTCGGCGCCTTTGCCGCCAACGTGCTCTACGGCGCGATGCGCGCCGTGCCGCGCGCCCAGACCGAGACCGCCGAGGCCTACGGCATGAGCCGGGCCCAGGTCTTTCGCCGCGTGATCGTGCCGCAGATGTGGGTCTATGCCCTGCCCGGCCTGTCGAACCTGTGGATGGTGCTGATCAAGGCCTCGCCGCTGCTGTTCCTCCTAGGCGTCGAGGACATCGTCTACTGGGCGCGCGAGCTCGGGAGCACCAAGACGCCGCAATTCACTGCCTACCCGCATGGCGACTGGCGGATGTGGTATTTCCTGTTCCTGCTGGTCTTCTATCTCGGCTTCACCCGCATCTCCGAGATCGTGCTTGATCGGATCATGCAGCGCCTCACCCATGGGCAGGCGACGCTGGGGAGCCACAAGCGCACCGGCCCCATCGGCATGAACAAGGCAGGCCCGCCATGAGCTGCTACGAAACCCTCATGGACTACGGGCTGCGCTCGCTGGGTTACGGCGAGCGGCTGCTGCCGCGTTCGGATTTCACCCTGTGCCAGCAATTCGTGCTGATCGGCTCGGGGCTGATCTGGAACATCTATTTCGGCGTCGTGGCGCTGCTTACGGGCTTCGTGCTCGCCACCGCGCTGGCGGTGGGCAAGGCCTCGGCCTCGCCATGGTTCCGCAAGCCCGCCGAATGGGTGATCTTCATCTTCCGCGGCTCGCCGCTCTTCATCCAGTTCTTCTTCGCCTATTTCCTGTTTCTCTCGCTCAAGGGGCAGGTTCCCGCCTTCGACGCGCTGACCTCGGCCTGGCTCGGCGCGGCGGTGGTCCTGTTTCTCAACACCGCCGCCTATTCGGGCGAGATCTTCTACGGTGCGCTATGCTCGGTGCCGCGCGGCGAGGTCGAGGCGGCTGATGCCTACGGGCTTTCGGGCTGGGCCAAGTTTCGCCGCGTGGTCTGGCCGACGACGCTGCGGCTGGCGTGGCCCGCCTATACCAACGAGGCGATCTTTCTCTTTCACGCGACGACGCTGGTGTTCTTCTCGGGCTTTCCCGCCTCGCGGCAGAAGGGCGACGCACTCTACTACGCCTCCTATTTCGCCGACAAGACCTTCAACCCCTTCGTTCCCTACCCGATCCTCGCGGGCTATTTCGTGCTGCTGACGCTGGTGGTGATCGGGGTGATGGGGCTGATCGGGCGGCGGCTCAACCGGCACCTGCCGAACGCGGCCCCCGCCCGGTCCAAGGGCTTCGGGATGCTGATGCGCTGAGCCTTCGGCGCACCGCTTGCCCCGGCCCGCGGTGCGGTCTAGCTTTCGGGGAAATCCTCAGGACGGTGCTTCATGCAGATCGGCATTCTCGAGACCGGCCACGCGCCAGACGCGCTGCGCCCGGAACTTGGCGACTATTCGGAGCTGTTCGAGCGACTGCTCGACGGGCACGGCTTTGCCTTCCGCCGCTACGACGTGGAAGGGATGGTGTTTCCCGACCGCCCCGATGAATGCGACGGTTGGCTCATCACCGGCTCCAAGCACGGCGCCTATGAGGACCACGGCTTCATCGCGCCCCTGGAGGCGCTGATCCGCGAGATCCATGGCGCAAAAATACCGCTCGTCGGCGTCTGCTTCGGCCACCAGATCATCGCGCAGGCGCTCGGCGGCAAGGTCGAGAAATTCGCCGGCGGCTGGTCGATCGGCCGGCAGCCCTACGCCTTCGAGGGGCGCGACATCGCGCTCAACGCCTGGCATCAGGACCAGGTGGTGGAGCGCCCCGAGGGCGCGCGCACCGTCGCTTCGAATGATTTCTGCGCCCATGCGGGGCTGGCCTGGGGGGATCACGTCTTCACCATCCAGCCGCATCCCGAATTCGATGCCCGCTTTATCGAGGGCCTCGCCACCACCCGCGCCATCGGCGTGGTGCCGCCCGACCAGATCGATCAGGCGCTCGCCAATCTCGACAAGCCGGTCGATGCCGATGTGCTTGCCGATCGCATGGCCTGCGTTCTCAAGGGGGCCGCATGAGCTGGGTCGACGAGATCCCCGAAGCCGCCCGCCTCTACCTCGATCAGCACCGCCTCGACGAGGTGGAATGCGTGATCGCCGACCTGCCGGGCATCGCGCGCGGCAAGGCGGTGCCGGCGGCGAAATGGGAAAAGCAGCAGTTCTTCCACCTGCCCAACTCGATCTTCTTCCAGACGATCACCGGCGACTGGGGCGAGGCGGCGGGGCCCGAAGGCTTCGTCGAGCCCGACATGGTGCTCAAACCCGACCTCGCCACCGCCACGGCCGCCCCCTGGGCCGCGGACGGCACGCTGCAGGTGATCCACGACGCCTATGACCAGAAGGGCCGTCCGGTCGGCTGCTCGCCGCGCAACGTCCTCAAGCGAGTGATCGACCTCTACAAGGCCGAGGGCTGGACGCCCGTGGTGGCCCCCGAGATGGAGTTCTACCTCGTCGGGCGCAACACCGACCCGGCCAAGGCGATCGAGCCGATGCTGGGCCGAACGGGCCGGCCTGCCGCCGCCCGGCAGGCCTATTCGATGACGGCGGTGGACGAGTACGGTCCCGTGATCGACGATATCTACGAATATGCCGAGATCCAGGGGTTCGAGATCGACGGCATCACGCAGGAGGGCGGCGCGGGCCAGCTCGAGATCAACCTGCGCCATGGCGACCCGGTGAAGCTCGCCGACGAGGTGTTCTTCTTCAAGCGGCTCATCCGCGAGGCCGCGCTCAAGCACGACTGTTTCGCCACCTTCATGGCCAAGCCGATCGAGGGCGAGCCGGGCTCGGCGATGCATGTCCATCACTCGATCATCGACGCCAAGGGGCGCAACCTCTTCACCGGCCCGCAGGGTGGCGAGACGGACGCCTTCTTCAACTTCATCGGCGGATTGCAGGAGCACATGCCGAGCGTGATCGCGATGTTCGCGCCCTATGTGAACTCCTTCCGTCGCTACGTGCGTGATCACGCGGCACCCATCAACCTCGAATGGGGCCGCGACAACCGCACCACCGGCATCCGGGTGCCGATCTCGCCGCCGCAGGCGCGCCGCGTCGAGAACCGGCTCGCCGGCATGGATTGCAACCCCTATCTGTGCATCGCCGCCTCGCTGGCCTGCGGATACCTGGGCATGAAGAACGAGATCTGGCCCGACAAGCGCTACCGGGGCGACGCCTACGAGGCCGAGGACGAGATCCCGCAGGGGCTCTATGCCGCGCTCGACCTCTTCGACGGCGCGAGCGAGCTGCACGAGGTGCTGGGGCCGGAATTCGTGCGCGTCTACTCGATCGTCAAGCGCGCCGAATACAACGAGTTCCTGCAGGTGATCAGCCCGTGGGAGCGCCAGCACCTGCTCTTGAACGTATGAACCCGCTTTACCGCAACGACCCGCCGGGCCAGATGCCGCGCAGCTGGTATGCTGCCACCGCCGAGCCTGTGGCCGACCGCGCGCCGCTCGACACGGATCGCCGCTGCGACCTCGCCATCGTCGGCGCGGGCTTCACCGGGCTCTGGGCCGCGCTGACGGCGGCGCGGGCCGGGCTCGATGTCGTCGTGCTCGACGCGCATCGCGCGGGCTTCGGTGCTTCGGGACGCAATGGCGGTCAGGTCGGCTCGGGCTTCAACAAGGGGCAGCTCTGGCTGGAGCAGCGTCTGGGCGAAAGCCCGGCGCGGCAGCTTTGGGACATCGCCGAGGAGGCCAAGCGCCAGCTGCGCGAATTCTGCGAGACCCATGCGCCCGAGGCGCGCTACCTGCCCGGCGTGGTGCACGGCGCCTATTCCAAAAAGGAGGCCGCGAGCGACCGGGCCGAGGCCGAGCACCTTTCGCGCGCCTATGGTTACGATGCGATCCGGCCGCTGGATCGCCGCGAGATTCGCGAAATCGTGAAGACCGAGGCCTATCACGGCGGGCTCATCGACGAGGGCGCGGGGCATCTGCATCCGCTGCGCTACGCCCGCGCCCTGGCGCGCGAGGCCGAGGCGGCGGGGGCCACCATCCATGAGCTGACCGAGGTGACGAAGGTGGAGCGCGGCACCCCCGCCGTGCTGCACACGCCCGCCGGGCGGGTCACCGCCGATCACGTGATCCTCGCGGGCAATGGCTACCTGCCGGGCATCATGCCCGAGGTCGCGTCCCGGGTGATGCCGATCAACAGCTTCATCGCCGCGACCGAGCCCTTGGGCGAGCGCTGGTGCGAGGTGCTCGCGCGCGACATCGCGGTGGCCGATTCGCGATTCGTGGTGAACTACTACCGCATGACCGAGGACCGCCGCTTTCTCTTTGGCGGACGCGAGAGCTATTCCATCGGCTTTCCGACCGACATCACCACCAAGCTGCGCGCGCGGATGCAGGAGCTGTTTCCCCAGATCGCCGACGTGCGGATCGACAACGTCTGGGGCGGCACGCTCGGCATCACCATGTCGCGCCTGCCGAGCCTGCAGCGAATCGGGCCGAACATCCTGTCGGGCGCGGGGTTCTCGGGGCATGGCGTGGCGCTGTCGGGCATGGCGGGGCGCGTCATGGCCGAGGCGGTCGCGGGGCAAGCCGGACGCTTCGACACCTTCTCGCGCCTGCCGGTGCCCGAGTTTCCGGGCGGCGCGCGGCTGCGCGCGCCGCTCCTGACGCTGGCGATGACGTGGTTCTCGCTGCGCGATAGGCTCGGGGTCTAGCCGCTGGCCATCCCCGCCAGCATCGCGCCCAGGGCGACGAGGTGGATCAGCATGATCGCCCGGTCGTTCCACAGGATCCCCATGGCGAGCCAGCCCACCACCCCGCCGAGAAACAGGTAGAGGTTCAGCGGCGTGACGCCGAAGGCCGTCGCGGCATAGCCCGCGATCTGGATCACGCTGGCGATCCACTTTACCGCGAAGGCCAGGCGCGGATCGCGCCAGAACGAGGGGCGCAATGCGGCGCCGGGCATGGTGCAATCGATATTTTCTACCGTCATGATGCTCTCTCGAATGGCATGTCCGGACCGATCCAGAGCGGCCCGTTGTCATGGCAGGTAATCGCGTTAGGCTAAGGTGACGAGCCAGAAGCACTACATCCTGTCAGTAGAAAAACTATCATGTCGCGCCGCACCGCCCTGCCCCCGCTCAATGCCCTGCGCGCCTTCGAGGCGGCGGGCCGGCACCTGACCTTTCGCGCCGCTGCCGATGAGCTCGGCGTGACACAGGGGGCGGTGGCGCAGCATGTGCGCGGGCTGGAGGCGCAGCTCGGGCTGCGGATGTTCATCCGCGAATCGCGCGGGCTGGCGCTGACGGAGGAGGGCCGCGCCTACCACGCCGCCGTGTCGCAGGCCTTCGCGCAGCTGTCGGAGGCGACGGCGCGGCTGCGCCCCGCGCCGGGGCATGTCACCATCTCGGTGACGCCGACCTTCGCCTCGAAATGGCTGATCCCGCGCCTGCCCGGCTTTGGCGCGGCGCATCCCGAGATCGATCTGCGGGTCATGGCGACCGAGCGGGTGACGAGCTTTCATTCCGACGGGATCGACCTCGCCGTGCGGCAGGGCGAGCCGCCCTTCGGTGCCAGCATCCGCGCCGATCCGCTGTTCAGGCAGGAGATCCTCGCCGTCTGCGCCCCCGATCCGGCCTTCGGCCTGACCCCGCCTTTCGGCCCAGAGGCTTTGCCCCGCCTGACGCTCCTGCACGACACGCACGACCTTTGGCCGCGCTACCTGCGCGAGGCCTTTCCCGGCGCGCGGGCGGCGCGGGCCCGGGGCATCCGCTTCAGCCAGACGACGCTGGGGCTCGATGCCGCTTTGGCGGGACAGGGCGTGGCGCTGGCGAGCCGGTTTCTGGTGAACCGCGATCTGACGGCCGGACGGCTGGTGCAGGCGATGGAGCACGTGCTCAGGGGGCGGCGCGATTTCTATCTCCTGGCCTCGCGCAGCCGCATGTCACCCGCCACCGCGGCGGCGCGGGACTGGCTCTTGGCGCAGGCCGATCCCTGAATGAGAAAGGCCGCGCTCCTTGCGGAACGCGGCCTAGAACTTTGCCGAGGAGGCTCAGATCACTTGATCTTGCCTTCCTTGTACTCGACATGCTCGCGCTTGACGGGGTCGTACTTCCGCACGACCATCTTCTCGGTCATGGTGCGGGCGTTCTTCTTGGTCACGTAGAAGTGGCCGGTCCCCGCGGTCGAGTTCAGGCGGATCTTGATCGTCGTCGGCTTCGCCATGGTCGTCTCTCCTGCTCGCGGGGCGTGCGCGTTGACGGCGCCCGCGTGAATACGTCTGAGCCCCGGCTTTTAACCGCGCGCGAGGCGCTGTCAACCGGGAAACGGGGCGGAATGGCCCCGTGTGAATTTGCGCGGATGGCCTGTAAGCCGGATTCTGTCCCGGGGTTGCCCCCGGCGATGACCATTCATCTCGACACCGTGTTGCCACGGCGCCTGAAGCTGCCAACCCGGACCTCTCGGGGTCAGGCGTCCCTGCGGCGATATCCGGCGAACCGGATCAGCACCCGCGCGAGGTCCCTATTTGGCATTGCTCCCGGTGGGGCTTGCCGTGCCGGTCCGGTTGCCCGTCCCGCGGTGGGCTCTTACCCCACCGTTTCACCCTGACCCTGGCTCCGTCGAAGGCGAACCTCCGACGCATCGACCCGGGCGGTCTGTTCTCTGTGGCGCTTTCCCTCGGGTTGCCCCGGCCGGGCGTTACCCGGCACCGTGCCTTGTGGAGTCCGGACTTTCCTCGAACCCGTGAAGGCCCGCGGCCATCCAGCCATCCGCGCCTTGCGGACCTAAGCCGCGGGGGCGTGGCGGTCAACGGGAAAGCGCGCTGCGAGGTCGGCGACGAGCGCCATGTCGGTCGCATCGACCGGCCCCGCCGCATGGGGGCGAAACCGCAGACGAAAGGCGGCGAGGCGCTCGGCATGGCTGACGTCGGCGGTATAGCCGAAGATGCGCGCGAGATCGTCGAAGCCGCGGGCCGAAGGGGCAGCGCCCTGCCCCGCTTCGGGCCAGATCGAGAGCCCGTGCCGCGCCAGCCGCTTCCAGTCGAATCGCGGGCCGGGATCGTCCTTGCGCCCCGGCGCCATGTCGGAATGGCCGATCACCCGCTCGGGCGGGATGCGCCAGCGTTCCATGACGCCCGAGAGCAGCGCCTCCAGCTCCGCCATCTGCGGCCCGGCAAAGGGGTGATCGCCGCGATTGTAGAGCTCGATCCCGATGGAGCGCGAGTTCACGTCATCGACCGCGCCCCAGCGCCCCGCGCCCGCGTGCCAAGCGCGCAGCTCCTCGGGCACGAGCGCTGTGACATCCCCCGCGCCCGAGATCAGCCAATGTGCCGAAACCTCGGCCGCGGGGTCGCACAGGCGCTCCAGCGCCGCGTCATGGCTGGTCATGGCGGTGTAATGGATCACCACCAGATCGGGCCGCGCGCCAAGCCGCCGCGGCCCGTGATTCGGCGACAGCGGCATCGGCTCTACTGGCGACCGACCGCCGCAAGGAACGGCGCCGGGTCCCAGCCGCAAGCGAAGCCGTCGCCATCGGGGTCGATGCCGCGCGGGTCACGCTCGGGGCCACCGCGGGCAAGGAAATCGCGCTGCGCCTCGTCGGGCGAGCGGTAGGTGGCGCAGTTGCGCTCGAACCGGTTGCCCATCGTTCCGAGGATGAAGCGCGAATACCACTCCTGTCCGCGCCGGTTGGGCGCGTTCAGCGCGTATTCAACGATGTTGGGCCCGGTGTCGTCCGCGCGCTGCGGCAGCGCGGTGGGCTGGACCACCTGGTAGGCGGCGGCCTGCTCGGCCCGGCGCGCGGCATCCGATTCGATCGTCTCGCGGTTGGCGACCGCCTCGAAGTTCTGCTCGTCCGAGATCGCGGCCCCGCCCGCCACCGAAGGCGCGGCGTTGGTCGGGCTCGCCTGCACCCCGCCGCGCCGCTCCACGTCGATGCCTGCCGCCGCCAGCTCCGAGCTGGCAATGGCATTGGCCGAGGGCGCGGGGGCACCGAAGCTCGGGGTGGTGGAGCGGCCGGTGAGCTGCGCCTCGCGTTCGGCGCGGGCGGCGGCGAGGCCGCTGTCGGGCACCGGCGCCGCGCAGGCCGAAAGGACCATGGCGGCGCCCGCGAGGGCGGCGAGGTTCAAGCGAGAGACAAGCGGTTTCACGGCGACACTCCGGGCCCTGATCTGTTAGGTCAGCTGCGTTACCACCATTTCGCGGGCTTGGAAACGAAGCCCGCGGCCTGCTCGAGCGCATAGGCGGTGTTGAGCAGATCGCCCTCTTCCCAAGGCCGGCCGATCAGCTGCAGGCCGAGCGGCAGGCCCTTGTGATCGAGCCCGGTAGGCACCGAGATGCCCGGCAGACCGGCGAGGTTCACCGTCACGGTGAAGACGTCGTTGAGATACATCTGCACCGGGTCGGCGTCCTTCATCGCGCCAAGGCCAAAGGCCGAGGAGGGCGTCGCGGGTGTCAGGATCGCGTCGACCCCTTCGGCGAAGACCTGGTCAAAGTCGCGTTTGATCAGCGCGCGCACTTTACGGGCCTGATTGTAATAGGCGTCGTAAAAGCCCGCCGAGAGCACGTAGGTGCCGACCATGATGCGGCGCTGCACCTCCGGGCCAAAGCCCTCGGCGCGGGTCTTCTCGTACATCTCGGTGATGCCGTCGCCCTGCGCGAGCTTGGCGCGATGTCCAAAGCGCACGCCGTCGTAGCGCGCAAGGTTCGACGACGCCTCGGCGGGGGCGATCACGTAATAGGCGGGTAGCGCGTATTTCGTGTGCGGCAGCGAGATGTCGCGGATCAGCGCACCGGCGTCGCGCAGCATCTCGGTGCCGCGGGTCCAGAGCGCCTCGATCTCGCCGGGCATGCCGTCGACGTGGTATTCGCGCGGAATGCCGATGACCTTGCCGCGGATGTCGCCGGTCAGCATCGCCTCGAAGTCGGGCACGGGGATGTCGGCGGAGGTCGAATCCTTGGGGTCGTGCCCCGACATGGCGCGCAGCATGATGGCCGCGTCGCGCACGTCGCGGGTCATCGGCCCGGCCTGATCGAGCGAGGAGGCGAAGGCGATGATGCCAAAGCGCGAGCAGCGCCCGTAGGTCGGCTTGATGCCGGTGGTGCCGGTGAAGGCCGCCGGCTGGCGGATCGAGCCGCCGGTGTCGGTGCCGGTGGCGCCGAGGCACAGGTCGGCGGCCACGGCGGCGGCCGAGCCGCCCGAGGAGCCGCCGGGCGTCAGATCGACGCCGTCGTCGGCACGCCACGGGTTGACCGCGGCGCCATAGGCCGAGGTCTCGTTCGACGAGCCCATGGCGAACTCGTCCATGTTGAGCTTGCCCAGCATCACCGCGCCGTCGCGGAAGAGCTGTGTGGTGACGGTGGATTCGTATTGCGGCTTGAAGCCGTCGAGGATGCGGCTCGCCGCCTGGCTCGCCGTGCCTTCGGTGCAGAACAGGTCCTTGATGCCCAAGGGAATGCCGCAGAGATCGGGCGCGTCGCCCGATTTCAGGCGCTCATCGGCGGCCTGCGCCTGCTTGGCCGCCACGTCGGGCGTCTTGTGGGCATAGGCGTTGAGCCGGTCGGCCCCGTCGACGGCGGCATTGAGCGCGTCGGTCAGCTCGGCAGAGGTGATCTCGCCCTTGCGCAGCGCGTCGCGGGCGCCCGCGATGGTCAGCTTGGTCAGTCCGGTCATATCAGCGCCCCTTATTCCACGACCTTCGGCACCGCGAAGAAGCCCTCGCGCGCGTCGGGCGCGTTGGCGAGAACCTTCTCGGGCTGGCTGCCGTCGGTCACCACGTCCTCGCGGCGCTTGAGATGCATCGGCGTCACGCCGGTCATCGGCTCGACGCCCGTCACATCCACCTCCTGCAGCTGCTCGATGAAGCCGAGGATGGTATTGAATTCGGAGGCGAGCGCGGGCAGCGCCTCCTCCTCGACCCGGATCCGGGCCAGCTTGGCCACCCGCCGGGCGGTGTCGGTGTCGATCGACATGGGGCTCTCCTGTCTGGTCGATCCCGGCTTTAGCCGCCCCGGGGCGGTCCCGCAAGCAGCGCCCGGCGGATCAGCTCGATCATCCCGCCCAGCATCACCGCATTGAGCACATGCCAAAGGAAATGCGTGCCGATGGGCCAGCCCGCGCAGAGCGTCTCGTCAAGCGAGCGAAACGCCAGCGACTGGCACAACAGCGCCGTCCCCGCCGCCATGCCCCGCCCCACCATCGGCCAGCGCCGCCATAGCAAAAGGGCATGGATCGCAATCAGGAGCGGGACCGGCCAGTAGAAGGCCGAGATCTCGAAGAAGGGCAGCGCCGCGAAGACCGGCGTGAGCAGCATGGTCCATGGCACGAACCCCACCGCGCCCAGCGCCGAGACCCACGGTGACAGGCGCCAGAACACCCGGTTCGCGGCGAAGACATAGGCGAGGATGAAAATTCCGATGGGCACCACGTCGGCCGTCGAGGCCCAGACCGTGGCAAAGGAATGAAACAGCGCGCTGCCGATCCCGATGACGAAGAGCAGCGCCGATAGTGCGCGCGGCAGCCATACTCCCCGCGACCGGCGCCAGCACCAGACTGCGGCGATCATAAAGGCCGCGTTGGTCAGAAGGTTGAGCGGCTCAGCCCACAATCCGGGGCCGAGCCTTTCGCAGTAGCCGTCGAGCGGGGTCGTCCAGTCCATGACCCCGCCCCTGCCCTCAGAGCCCCTTGGAGCGGTAGCTCAGCGCCACCCGGCCGATGGCCACGAGATAGGCGGCGGTGCGCAGGTCGGGCACGTCATCGCGGCTGTGCCAGATCTCGCGCATCGCCTGGTAGGCCGTGCGCATCGTGTCATCGAGCCCCGAGCGCACCAGCTCCAGCTCGTCGTCGCCCTTGAGGTAGCGCTCCTTGAAGTTCTTGGACAGGCTCCAGCCCAGCCCCTCGTCGGCCGAGAGCCGCTCGAGCTCGTCGACGATGAGCTGCGCGCGGGCCTCGTCGGCACGGCGCTCCATCCGGCCGAAGCGGATGTGGCTGAGGTTCTTGACCCATTCGAAATAGGAGACGGTCACACCGCCGGCGTTGGCATACATGTCGGGGATGATCACGCAGCCCTTGTCGCGCAGGATCTCGTCGGCGCCCGCGGTGACGGGGCCGTTGGCGGCCTCTATGATCAAGGGCGCCTTGATGCGCTCGGCGTTGGAGAGGTTGATCGTGCTTTCGAGCGCGGCCGGGATCAGGATGTCGCACTCCGCCTCGAGCAGCTTCGCGCCGTCGGCGTGATGGGTGGCATGCGGGAAATCGGCCACGCCGCCATGCTTGGCGATCCACTGGTACACCGCCTCGACATCGAGCCCGTTCTCGTCGGTGATCGCGCCGTCGCGCTCGATGATCGCGGTGATCTTCGCGCCGTCCTCCTCGGAGAGGAACTTGGCGGCGTGGTAGCCCACGTTGCCCAGGCCCTGCACGATGATGCGCTTGCCTTCGAGCTTGCCCGAGAGGTTGGCCCTGGCCACGTCCTCGGGGTGGCGGAAGAACTCGCGCAGCGCGTATTGCACGCCGCGGCCCGTGGCCTCGACCCGGCCATGGATGCCGCCGGCGTTGAGCGGCTTGCCGGTGACGCAGGCGCGGGAGTTGATGTCGGTGGTGTTCATCCGCGCGTATTGGTCGGCGATCCAGGCCATCTCGCGCTCGCCGGTGCCCATGTCGGGGGCGGGCACGTTCTGGGAGGGGCTGATCAGGTCGCGCTTGGCCAGCTCATAGGCGAATCGCCGGGTGATCTGTTCGAGCTCGTGCTCGTCCCAATCGCGCGGGTCGATCCTGAGGCCGCCCTTGGAGCCGCCATAGGGCACCTCCACGAGGGCGCATTTGTAGGTCATCAGCGCCGCCAGCGCCTCGACCTCCTCCTGGTGTACCGAAGGCGCGTAGCGGATGCCGCCCTTCACCGGCTCCATGTGCTCGGAATGCACCGAGCGGTAGCCGGTGAAGGTGTGAAGCTCGCCGCGCAGGCGCACGCCGAAGCGCACGGTGTAGGTGGCATTGCAGACCCGGATCTTCTCTTCGAGCCCCGGCGACAGGTCCATCAGCGTCACGGCGCGGTTGAACATCATGTCGACGGAATCGCGGAATCCCGGTTCGGGTTGGGATTGGTGCTCGGTCATCGCGGCAATTCTCCTTATGCGGCCGGTGCGGCCCGGCGGTCCTTGCCCGATCCTAGGCCCTTGCGGGACAATATCGACCTTCTCATGCACCCGTTGCGCCACGGAAGGCACAATCGGCCCCCTTTCGGGCCGCAGTTTGGCCATGGCGCCGTGCTTTGCTGCCCGAAGGTTCCAGAAAGCCCCCGCCATGCCCGAGATCCCGCGCCTCAGACCCAGACCACACGCCCCGCCCGGCATCGGGCGCAACGAGGATGGCTCGATCGTCATCTTCTCACTGTTCACCTTCGTGATCATGCTGGCGCTGGGCGGATTGGGAATCGACACCATGCGTACCGAGAGCCGGCGCGTCGACCTGCAGTCCACGCTCGACCGCGCCGTGCTGGCCGCGGCCGACCTGCAGCAAACGCGCGACCCCGAGGCGGTGGTGCGCGACTATTTCGCCAAGGCCGGCTATCCGGCCGATCTGCCGCGGGTGACGGTGATCGACGCGCTGAATTCGCGCACGGTGCGCGCCAGCGCCAGCCTGCCCGTCTCCACCAGCTTCCTGCGGATCCTCGGCATCGACAGCTTCGACGCCCCGGCCGTCGGCTCGGCCACCGAATCGGTTTCGGATGTCGAGATCGGCCTCGTACTCGACGTCTCGGGCTCGATGGACGACAACAACCGCCTGCCGCGGCTCAAGACCGCGGGCAAGGACTTCATCGACACCATGTTCGAGAACATCGAGCCCGAGCATATCGCGATCTCGCTGGTGCCCTATTCGACCCAGGTCAACATCGGCGCCGACCTCGCCGCGGCGGGCAACGTCGCGACCACGCATGGGCACAGCTACTGCATCGACCTGCCGGCGAGCGCCTATACCACCACCCGCGCTTCGACCGGTGCGCTGGTCCAGGCCGGGCATTTCGACGTCGAAGGATTTTCTCCCACGGCTTCGGGACGATGGATCAGCGGCTACAACGGCATGAACGCGGATACTCCGAACTGCCGCAATGCGCAGAGTTTCGAGGTGCTGCCCTGGTCGAACCGCCCCCGGACCCTGAAGAACCGGATCGATGCCCTCTCCGCCAAAGGCTGGACTTCGGTCGAGATGGGGGTGAACTGGGGCACGGCGCTGCTCGATCCGGCGGCCGGCTCGGCGCTGACCGCCATGATCGATCGCAACAAGGTCGACCCCAATCTCGCCGGTTGGCCGCGCGATTTCGACAGCCCCGTGGGCATGAAGGTCCTGGTGGTGATGACCGACGGGGCGAACACCTATGATTTCCGCATCAAGCCGCCCTACAACGGCGATGCGCCCTCGGATGTCTGGCTCTATGGCTCCGACGAATACGTCGTGAAGGTCAACCAGAACGCCTATTTCCGCGCCAAGACGCGCGAGTTGCTGGGCGCGCTGCCGCATGGCGGCACCCGGCTGAGCTGGTCGGATCTCTTTTCCCGGATGAGCGTGCGCCAGCACGCCTATCACCTGCGGGTGCAGCAGCACGACGCCTCGACCTATCGGCAGGCCGCCTGGGCCTACTGGACCTCGATCATCGAGCACGAAGGCGTCACCGAAAAGAACCGCCGGTTGAAACAGATCTGCGCCGCCGCGCGGGAGCAGGGCATCGTCATCTTCACCATCGGCTTCGAGATCGACCAGCCCGGCGCGGTCGAGGCCATGGCCGATTGCGCCTCCTCGCCCTCGCATTTCTACCGGGTCGAGGGGCTGGAGATCAGCACGGCCTTCACCTCGATCGCGACCCAGATCAAGGCGCTGAGGCTGGTGCAATGAGCGCGCGCGCCCCCCTTGTCTCGCGGCTGTGGCGGGCCCGCGACGGCTCGGCCTCGGTCGAGTTCGTCATGATCATGCCGCTGCTGCTGTTGATGATCATGTCGAGCTTCGAGCTAGGCATGGTGACCCTGCGACAGGTGATGCTCGATCGCGGGATCGAGCTGACGGTGCGCGACATCCGGCTGGGAAATCTCGCCCCGGTGACGCATGACACCGTCAGCGCGGCGATCTGCGGCCATGCGCTGATCCTGCCCGATTGCCCCGGCGACCTGCGGCTCGAGATGATGCCGCTCAACCCGCGGGCCTGGGTCTCGCCGCCCGCCACGGCCGATTGCGTCGACCGCGCCGACGACACGATCCCGCTGCGCCGCTTCACCGCCGGGGTTCAGAACCAGCTGATGCTGCTGCGCGCCTGCTCGCTGTTCGATCCCTATTTCCCGACCTCCGGCCTCGGCGCGACGCTGCCGCGCCAGTCGGAGGGCGCCTATGCGCTCGTTTCGTCCACGGCCTTCGTGATCGAGCCATGAGCGCGCCGGTCCGATACCTCGCCGGGCTGACAGGCCGGCTGCGCCGCCATCAGGGCGGCGCGATGATCGTCGAGCTGGTGATCATGCTGCCGCTGCTCTTGTGGTGCTTCACCGCGACATGGGTGTTCTTCGACGCCTACCGCACCAAGGCGGTGAATGCGCGCGCGGCCTATACCATCGGCGACACGCTGAGCCGCGAGACCGGCTACGTGACCCCCGACTATCTGCTCAGCCTCAAGACCTTGCAGGATTTTCTGGTGGACGGCCGCCCGACCCGCCTCAGGGTCAGCGTGGTCGGCTATGATGCCCTGCTCGATCGCTACACGGTCCGCTGGTCGATCCCGACCGGCACCGGGCTGGAGCTGCTCGACGGCACCGCGCTCGAGGACATGCGCGACCGGCTGCCGGAGATCCCGGGGGGCGAGATCGTCACGCTGGTCGAGAGCTGGATCGATTACACCCCGCTGTTCGATGTCGGCCTCGCGCCCTTCACCTTCGAGGAGATGGCGGTGACCCGGCCGCGCTTTGCCGGGCAGTTGTGCACCAACCTCACCGCCCTCGCCGGCGCGGCCACGGCGATCTGCTAGGGGATCGGCGTGGCCCTGTCGGCGAGCCGGATCTCGATCGCCTCGGCCATGGCGCGGGTCTCGCGCGCCGGGGTGACGCCGCCGATGCCCAGCCGATGGCCGAGCCGCCACCACATCCCCGGCTTCCAGGCACGCGCGCCGGGCCGGGCCAGGCGCAGGGTGAAGCCGTTGGACGGGCGCAGCGAGAAGCTGCCGCGCTCGATGCCGATGATATCGTCCCAGCGCGCGAGCACCCGGCCCGCGCTGTCGACCAGCCCGGCCTCGTCGAGGCACAGCGCCTGCCGCGTGGCCCGGCGCAGCATCTCGCCCGCCGCCATGCCGCAAAGGCCCAGGCTCAGCAGCGCCGCCGACCACCAAAGCCCCGGCACATCCCCCAGCGCGGTATAGATCGCCACCCCGCCAAAGCCGTAGAGCACCCCGACGGCCATCGCCCGGCGCGCCGGTGCCGCCCGCAACTCGATCCTCATGCCCGCATCCCCGCTGTCTTCGGATCCGGGCATAGCCCGGTGCTGCCGCCCCGTCACCCCTCTCGCGGTCCGGAGCTGTCCCGCCGGCGACGCCTTGTTCGGCGCCCCTGCCCCGGGCTAGAACTGCGCCACCCCATACCCGGATCCCCGATGCCCCCTCTCCTGCCACGCGCCGCGCTCCTCCTTTTGCTGGCGGGATGCACCCAGTTTCCCGAGATCGACGCCCGCGTCCCCCCCTCCGAGCGCGAGGGGGACGCGCCGCGGCTGATCCCGCTGCAGCCGCTGCTGGCGCGGGCCGATGCCGCGGCGGAGGACAGCCGCGTCTCCTCGCAGACAGGGGCGGCGCTCTCGGCCCGCGCCGCCGCGCTGGCCGCCCG
>NZ_JAMYXC010000071.1 GCF_024159025.1 Limimaricola litoreus | reverse complement strand
GGCTACTCCGGCATCGAGAACCCGCTCTTCTTCAAGGACAACACACGCATGTTCTACGGCGATGCGAAAAAGTCGCTGGATGATCTGCTCGCCCGTTCGGCCGCCTGAGGCCCCCGTTCAAGGAATATCGAGATGAACGCAGAAACCAAGATCCGCAACGACCTCGGCGCCTACTGGATGCCCTTCACTGCCAACCGGCAGTTCAAGGACAACCCGCGCATGATCGCCAGCGCGGAAGGCATGTACTACACCACCACCGACGGGCGGCAGGTGATGGACGGCACCGCCGGGCTGTGGTGCGTCAACGCCGGGCATCGCGCGCCGCGCATCACCGAGGCGGTGCAGCGGCAGGTCGAGGAGCTCGACTACGCGCCCGCCTTCCAGATGGGTCACCCCAAGGCTTTCGAGTTGGCCTCGCGCCTCGCCGAGCTGGCGCCGGGCAAGCTCAACCACGTCTTCTTCACCAATTCCGGCTCGGAATCGGTCGAGACCGCGCTGAAGATCGCGCTGGCCTATCACAAGGCCAAGGGCGAGCCGGGGCGCACCCGGCTGATCGGCCGCGAGAAGGGCTATCACGGCGTCAATTTCGGCGGCATTTCCGTGGGCGGCATGGTCAACAATCGCCGCGCCTTCGGCACGCTCCTGGGCGGCGTCGATCACCTGCCGCACACGCACGACATCGCGCGAAACGGCTTCACCAAGGGCCAGCCCGAGCATGGCGCCGAGCTCGCCGACGATCTGGAGCGCCTGGTCGCGCTGCACGGGGGCGAGACCATCGCCGCGGTGATCGTCGAGCCGATGGCGGGCTCGGCGGGGGTGATCCTGCCGCCCAAGGGCTATCTGCAGAAGCTGCGCGAGATCACCCGCAAGCACGGCATCCTGCTGATCTTCGACGAGGTGATCACCGCCTATGGCCGGCTCGGCCGGGCCTTCGGGGCGGATTACTACGGCGTCGAGCCGGACATGATCACCACCGCCAAGGGGCTGACCAACGGCGTCATCGCGATGGGGGCGGTGCTGGCCAGCGAGGACATCCACGACGCCTTCATGACCGGCCCCGATCACATGATCGAGCTGTTCCACGGCTATACCTATTCGGGCAACCCGGTCGCCTGCGCCGCCGCTCTTGCCGCGCTCGACACCTACCGCGAGGAGGAGTTGTTCGAGCGCGCGGCCAGCCTCGAGGACTACTGGGCGGACGCGCTGTTCAGCCTCAGGGACAAGCCCGGCGTGATCGATATCCGCGCCGTCGGCCTCGTCGGCGCGGTCGAGCTGGAGCCTTTTGCGGACACGCCCACCAAGCGGGCCTTCGACACCTATCTGCGCGCCTGGGACAAGGGCGTGCACCTGCGGACCACCGGCGACACCATCGCCATGTCGCCGCCGCTGATCATCGAGAAATCCGAGATCGACCAGCTGGTCGGTACGCTCGGCGAGGCGCTCGACGCCTGAGACAGGCGCGGGGTCCGGCGGCCGGGGAGGGCGGCCGGACCCCGCGCCAGCAACGGGAGGACCTATGAAAGACATACAGACCAATACCCGGATCGACGGGGCCCGGCTGTGGGACTCGCTGATGGAGATGGCCAAGGTCGGCCCCGGCCTGCGCGGCGGCAACAACCGCCAAACGCTGACAGACGCCGACCGCGAGGGGCGCGACCTATTCAAGCGCTGGTGCGAGGAGGCCGGCATGAGCGTCGGGGTCGATAGCATGGGCAACATGTTCGCCCGGCTCGAAGGGGCGGAGCCCGATCTCGACCCGGTGATGATGGGCAGCCATCTCGACACCCAGCCTACGGGCGGGAAGTATGACGGCGTGCTCGGCGTGCTCGCGGGGCTTGAGGTCGTCCGCTCGATCCGCGACCAGGGGATCACCCCGCGCCGCCCGATCGTCGTGGTCAACTGGACCAACGAGGAGGGCACCCGCTTTGCCCCCGCGATGCTGTCGAGTGGCGTCTTCGCAGGCGTGCACACGCAGGACTGGGCCTATGCGCGCGAGGATGCCGACGGCAAGCGCTTCGGCGACGAGCTGGCCCGCATCGGCTATGTCGGCGACGAGCCAGTGGGCGGCCGCAAGATGCACGCGATGTTCGAGCTGCATATCGAGCAGGGCCCGATCCTCGAGGCCGAGGGCCGCGATATCGGCGTCGTCACCCACGGGCAGGGGCTGAGCTGGACCGAAGTGACCGTCACCGGCAAGGAAAGCCACACCGGCTCCACCCCGATGCCGATGCGCCGCAACGCCGGCCTCGGCATGGCCCGCATCCTCGAGAAGGTCGACGAGATCGCCTGGAGCCACAAGCCGCACGCGGTGGGTGCCGCCGGTCACATCGAGGTCTTTCCGAACTCGCGCAACGTGATCCCCGGCAAGGCGGTGTTCACCGTCGATTTCCGCTCGCCGGAATTGTCGGTGATCGAGGACATGGAGGCCCGTCTGCGCAGCGAAGGCACGCGGATCGCCGAGGAAATGGAGCTAGAGATCGCCTTCGAGAAGGTCGGCGGCTTCGACCCCGTGCCCTTCGACGAGGGCTGCGTGAATGCGGTGCGCCGCGCCGCCGAGAAGCTCGGCTATTCGCACCGGGAGATCATCTCGGGCGCAGGCCACGACGCCTGCTGGATCGCCCGCGTGGCGCCGACGGCGATGATCATGTGCCCCTGCGTGGATGGGCTGAGCCACAACGAGGACGAGGAAATCAGCCGCGAATGGGCCGCCGCGGGCTGCGACGTGCTGCTGCACGCCGTCCTGGAAACCGCCGAAATCGTGGAGTGAGAAGATGAGCAAGAGAACCGTGATAAAGGGCGGCACCATCGTCGCCGCCGACCGCAGCTTTGAGGCCGACATCGCCATCGAGGGCGAGACGATCGTGCAGATCGGCGCGGGCCTGTCGGGCGACGAGGTGATCGACGCCACCGGCTGCTACGTGATGCCGGGCGGGATCGACCCGCATGTGCACCTCAAGATGCCCTTCATGGGCACCCATTCGGCGGATGATTTCGAAAGCGGCACCCGCGCGGGCCTCGCCGGCGGCACCACCATGGTGGTCGATTTCTGCCTGCCCAGCCCCGGCCAGTCGCTGATCGAGGCGCTGGAGGGCTGGCACGCCAAGTCGCAGCGCGCCTGCGGCGACTACTCCTTCCATATGGCAGTGACATGGTGGAGCGAGCAGGTGTTCGAGGAGATGCAACAGGTCGTCGACATGGGCATCAACTCCTTCAAGCACTTCATGGCCTACAAGGGCGCGCTGATGGTCGATGACGACGAGCTGTTCGACAGTTTCCGCCGCTGCGCCGCGATCGGCGCGCTGCCGATGGTGCATGCCGAGAACGGCGACGTGGTCGCCACCATGCAGCAAAAGCTGCTGGCCGACGGCATCCGTGGGCCGGAAGGCCACGCCATGTCGCGTCCGCCCGAAGTCGAGGGCGAGGCCACCAACCGCGCGATCATGATCGCCGACATGGCGGGCGTGCCGCTCTACGTGGTCCACACCTCCTGCGAACAGGCGCACGAGGCGATCCGTCGCGCGCGGCAAAAGGGGATGCGGGTCTACGGCGAGCCGCTGATCCAGCACCTCGTGCTCGATGACAGCGAGTATCGCAACCCCGACTGGGACCACGCCGCCCAGCGCGTGATGTCGCCGCCCTTCCGCGACAAGTCGAACCAGGACAGCCTCTGGGCCGGTCTGCAGGCGGGCTCTTTGCAGGTGGTGGCGACGGATCACTGCGCCTTCACCACCGAGCAGAAGCGCACCGGGATCGACGATTTCACCAAGATCCCGAACGGCACCGGTGGGCTGGAGGACCGGATGCCGGTGCTCTGGACCGAAGGGGTGAACACTGGACGGCTCACCAAGAACGAGTTCGTCGCCGTCACCTCGACCAACATCGCCAAGATCCTCAACATCTACCCGCAGAAGGGCGCGATCCTCGAAGGCTCGGACGCCGATATCGTTGTCTGGGATCCCAGGAAGTCGAAGGTGATCTCGCCCGAGACCCAGCAGTCGGTGGTGGAGTACAATGTCTTCGCGGGCCGCGAGGTGACCGGCCTGCCGCGCCACGTGCTGAGCCGCGGCACGCTGGCGGTCGATGACGGAAAGGTCTGCGCCACGCCCGGTCATGGCCGCTTCGTCAAGCGCCCCGCCTTCGGGGAGGTGAACAAGGCGCTGTCGAAGTGGAAGGAGGTGACCGCGCCGCGCAAGGTCGAGCGCAAGCCCGAGAACATGCCGGCCTGCGTCTGAGATGAAATGCCCCCGAGACTTTCGGGGGCGTTTTCTTTAGCGCCCGGGGAAGAGAATAATGGGCGCCACAAGACCAATAACAGGGAGGAGACAAGACATGACGGACATGACTGCGGGGGTTCCCGCGGCGGATGGCGGGGCACGGACGCGCCTCGACGCCGCCGGACTGGACCCGAGGCTCTACAACGAGGACCAGCTGCCGACCACCGCCGCCGAGCGGACATGGGACTGGCTCGCCATCGCCGCGCTCTGGGTCGGCATGGTGGTCTGCATTCCGACCTATCTTCTGGCCTCCTACCTGATCAATTCCGGCATGAGCTGGGACCAGGCGGTGCTGACCATCCTCGCGGCCAACGCCATCGTGCTGATCCCGATGGTGCTTCTGGGCCACGCGGGCACCAAGTACGGCATCCCGTTCCCGGTGCTGCTGCGCTCCTCCTTCGGCCCCTCGGGCGCCAAGATCCCGGCGGTGGCGCGCGGCATCGTCGCCTGCGGCTGGTTCGGCATCCAGACCTGGGTCGGCGGCTCGGCGATCTTCGTGATCCTCAACACCCTGACGGGCGGCGCCCTGGCGGGCGAGGCGATGCCGATCCTCGGGATCAGTTTCGGTGAATTCGTCTGCTTCCTCGCCTTCTGGGGGCTGCATCTCTACTTCATCACCCATGGCACGGAATCGATCCGCTGGCTCGAGACCTACGCCGCGCCGTTCCTTCTGGCGATGGGCCTCGCGCTGCTGGCATGGGCCTATTTCGCGGCCGGGGGCTTCGGCCCGATGCTGTCGAACCCGAGCGCCTTCGATCCGGGCCAGCCGCAGGAAGGGCAATTCTGGATGGTGTTCTGGCCGAGCCTCACGGGCATGATCGGCTTCTGGGCGACGCTGGCGCTCAACATCCCCGACTTCACCCGCCACGCCAAGAGCCAGAAGGACCAGTTCCTGGGCCAGCTGATCGGCCTGCCGATCCCGATGGCGCTGTTCGCCTTCATCGCCTCGGCGGTGACCTCGGCGACGATCGTGATCTACGGCGAGGCGATCTGGGATCCGATCCAGCTGGCAGAGCGGATGGGCGGCTTCTCGATCATCATCGCGCTCTTCGCGCTGATCGTGGCGACGCTGACCACCAACCTCGCGGCCAATGTCGTGGCCCCCTCGCACGGCTTCTCGAACCTCGCGCCGAGCAAGATCAACCTCAAGCGCGGCGGCTACATCACGGCGGGCATCGGCGTGGCGATGTTCCCCTGGATCCTGATCGATCACATCGGCGGCTGGCTGATCGCCTACTCGGCGCTGCTGGGCCCGATCGCGGGCGTGATGCTGGCGGATTACTACCTCTTGCGGAAGACCAAGCTGGAGGTGACCGAGCTGTTCCGCATGAACGGCATCTATGCGGGGCGCAACGGCACCAACTGGGCCGGGATCGGCGCTCTGGTGATCGGCATCCTGCCGAACCTGCCGGGCTTCCTCGCCGGCGTCGGTCTCACCGCCGCCACGGCACCGGTCTTTGCCACGATCTACACCTATGCCTGGTTCGTCGGGCTGTTCGTGGCGGGCGCGGCCTATCTCGTGCTCTCGAAGATCCTCAACAAGTGACGCCATGCGTGTGACGGGCCGGGGCGGCGGGTGTCGCCCCGGCCTTTTCATGTTCGCACACAGGAGACAACGACATGCCCAAGGCCTACTGGATCGCCCATGTGACGGTCACCGACCCCGAACCCTACAAGCTCTATGCGGAAGGTGCGACGCAGGCGTTCCGCGAGCATGGCGCGCGGGTGCTGGCCCGCGGCGGAAGGATCGAGGCGCTGGAGGGGGAGAGCCACCCGCGCAACGTGGTGATCGAATTCGATTCGATGGAGGCCGCGCTCGCCTGCTACAACTCGGACGCCTACCAGGCCGCCAAGCGCCACCGCGAGGGCGCGGGCATCGCCAACATCATGATCCTCGAAGGCGCGCCGGACTGATCCCGGCGCGGCGCGGTCATCTTGGCCGGCGGGGCAGGGCAGCCGCCCCGCGCCTAGCCTTGGCCGCCTCGCGGGTGGCGTCTCGGCGCCCCTCCTCGGTCTTGCGCGTTTCGAACTCTTCGCTCGCCAGGGCGGCCTCGGCCTCAAGATCGGCGAGCAGGCGGTAGGAGACGTAGTACCTGAAGATGTTTCGCACGTAGATCGCGGGTTCGCGGCTGACCGCCGACTGGATCGCGAGCTCGACAAGGTCGATCAGGTCGTAGTCATCGCGCCGCGCATCGACGAAGCGAAGGTCCAGTTCGGCCCCGCCTTCGGCCTTCGACCTCTCGTTGAGGCGGCGCAGCTTGGCGGCGTAGCGGCTGCCCTCCGCGACATGGAGGGGAAGGCCCGCCAGATCCTCCAACGTCTCCACCCCGTCGATATCGGGGGCGAGGACGGGCACGTCGTTGACATCCTCGATGAGCGGCTGCGTGTAGCTCAGACCCGCGACTTCCTCGGCGCGGGAGACGGTCAGCGTCGTGAAGTCGCTGCGCCCGTCGACGAGCGCCGGGAGGATCTCGATCCGAGGGTGATTTGTCCACGTCCTTCCGCATCGGGATGGCCCTCGTCGGTGCCCCGGCGGCAGCGGCCGCCACGAGGCGGCCATGAGACACCCGCAAGACACGCCCCGGGCAATCCTCGCCCTGGCCCGCCGCTGGGGATTGGTGCGGCCGTGCCTTGCGTGTTCAATATGCGCGAAACCTGATATCGAAAGGCCCTACCATGCTCAGATCGTCCTTGCTCAATGCCGTCTGCCTGTCGCTTGCCTTGTCGAGCCCGCTGCTCGCACAGGAGGTCCCCGAGGATACGGGCCTCCTGACGCTGGAGGCGCCGAACGAGGCGGCGCCCGTGGAACTCGACCTCGCGGCGCTGAAGGCCATGCCGGTCACCGAAATCGAGACCAGCACGGTCTGGACCGATGGCGTGACCCGCTTCACCGGCGTCGCGCTGAGCGACCTGCTGGCGGACCTCGGAGAGGAGGGCACGGTGATCCATGCCATGGCGCGCGACGGCTACACGGTCGAGATCCCGGTGACCGACGCGGTGCCGCATGGCCCGATCGTCGCCTACGAAATGGATGGCGCACCGATCGAGGCGGACATGATGGGGCCCTACTGGATCATCTACCCCTACGACAGCGACGAAGCCTACCGGACCGAGGAGATCGAGGCGCGCAGCATCTGGCAATTGGCGCGGCTGACCTTGGCCGACTGAGGCCCGACAGCTCAATCCGCACCGTGGCCGAGACGCTCGACAAAGCGCATCTCGGCCGCGGCGTCGGCCAGGGCATCGATGCCGATCATCGCCGCCATGAAGGCCGCCATGCAGACGGCATGGTTCACCGCCGTCTGGATCAGCCGCTTGCGGCGCGTGTCGGTCCTGGCGAAGATCGCGATCTCGGGGCGCAGCAGGAAGATCGAGGCGAGATAGGCGAAGAGCAGGGCAGAGAGCGTCCAGTGCAGCGCCCTGAAGCCCCAAAGCCCGGTTTCCATCGCCGCCAGCCGGGCCAGCCCGACGAGCAGGGCCCAGCGCAGCACGGTAAAGGCCTCGCTCACGCCGGTTTCGAGCCGGGTGCCGAAGGCCCGGCGCGCCCCGTCATCCGAAATCCGATCCAGCCAGACCCGAAGCCGTGCCATGATCCCGCCTTTCGCATGGACGCCCCAGCATATCACGCGCGGCAGGCCGTCGGGCAAAGCCCCCCTGAGGGCTCCGCCAGCCGGAAGGCGACTGACAGCGACCACCTGTTTCCCCCCTCTTGCCGGAGCCATGGTCCGCGGGCGCGCAGCCGGTCCGAAAGGCTCAGCGTCGAAGCGTCCTTGCAAGGGAAGGCCGGCATCGGGCCGCGTCTCCTTTAAGGGGAACTGACGCAGACGTCACATGCAATCTTGTGTTGTTCGGTATATCGTATACCATCCTTCTCGGGGAGGATGCGCGATGTCGGACAACATCGGGGCAAGCGCGGGACTGGACCGGCAGAAGCTGTCGGAGCAGGCGCGCGAGGCGATCCGAGAGCGAATCGTGCGGGGAGAGTTTCCGCTGGGGCGCAAGCTGCCCGAAGCGGAGCTGGTCGGCCTGCTGAACATGAGCAAGAGCCCGATCCGCGAGGCGCTGCTGCAGCTCGAACGCGAGGGGCTGGTCGAAATGGCCTCGGGCCGCAGCGCGCGGGTCTTCACGATGGGGACCGCGGAGATCGCCGAACTGGGCGAGCTGCGCCTGATGCTGGAGCTGCAGGCGGTGCGGATGGCGATCGAACGCAACCCCGCGTCGCTGCACGAAACGCTTCAAGGCATCACGGCGCGGATGGAAGAGGCATTGTCGCGCGGCGATGCTGGTGCCTACAAGCTGCTCGATCATGATTTCCACGATGCGATCTTCGCCCGATGCGGCAACAGCTTCCTGCGCGACCATTTCCGCAGGCTGTCGTTCCGGGTGCAGGCCCTGCGCAACCGGCTGTCGCTCGACGATGCGCTGAACCGCAAGTCTCTCAAGGAGCATGTCCTCATCGCCAGCGCCGTGGCGGCCGGGCGGGCGGAGGAGGCGGCCGCGCTGCTCTCGTCGCATATCGACGACACGGTCGAGGCCTATCTCGCGCGGATCGCGGCAGAGGCGGAACCGGCAAAGGCAGCAACGCCGCTGCGGGTCGCGCTCGAGGAGATGGAGCGCTTTTCGCGCGCGGCGCTGACCGCGGTGGGGGCGGATGCGCCGACGGTGGAGGCGGTGACGAAGGCCCTGCTGCACGCCTCGGCCCACGGGGTGGACACGCATGGCTTCCGGCTTTTGCCGCATTATCTGCAAGGCCTTGCCGAGGGGCGGCTGAACAAAGCGCCGAAGCTGTGTTTCGCGCGCGAAACGGGCGGTGTCTGCGTGCTCGACGCCGATGACGCCCATGGCGCGCGGGCGGGCTATGCAGCGGTGGAGCGGGCGCTGGAACTGGCCCGCGCGCACGGGCTCGCGGCGGTGGCGATCCGCGGCTCCTCGCATTTCGGCGCCGCCGGGGCCTATGCGCTGGAGATCGCGCGCCACGGCATGATGGGCCTTGCCTTCTGCAACTCCGACAGCTTCGTGCGGCTGCATGGCGGCGCGGTGCGGTTTCACGGCACCAACCCGATCGCCGCCGCGGCGCCCGCGGGGGAGGGGCAGCAGCCCTGGCTGCTCGACATGGCGACGAGCGCCATCCCCTTCAACCGGGTGCAGCTCAACCGCAGCCTGGGTGCATCATTGCCCGAGGACGTGGCCTCCGACATCCGGGGCGTCAACGTCACCGATCCGGCGGTCGTCGAGATGCTGGCGCCCCTGGGCGGCGCGCTCTTCGGCTACAAGGGCGCGGGGCTCGCGGGCCTGGCCGAGATCCTTTCGACCGCCTTTTCCGATGCGCCGCTGAGCTTCGAACTGCCGCCGATGATCAGCGACGACATGGCGACGCCGCGCAAGCTCGGCGCCTTCGTCATGGCGCTGGACCCCGAAGCCTTCGGCGGCCGCGCCGTCTTCGAGGGGGTCGTTCGCCGCTACCTCGCCGCCATTGCCGCTTCGCCAGCCGCGCCGGGGGAGGGCGTGATGGCACCGGGGGCGCGCGAATGGGCCGAGGCCGAGCGGCGGCGCGTGCAGGGCATGACGCTCGACCGGGGTTCGGTCGAGGCACTGGCGCGCTTTGCCGAAGAGCGGGGCATCGCGCCGCTCGTCCACCGTTCGGGAGGGCGGTGACACCCCACGTCAGACATCAACCAGGGAGGAAGACCGATGACATCGAAGCTGACCCAGACGATCGCGCTGGCCACCACGGCGGCCGCGGCGCTCACTGCGGCCGCGCCCGCGATGGCGCAGGACGCCGAGCGCATGCTGAAATGGGCGCATGTCTACGAGGCAAGCGAGGCCTATCACACCTGCGCGGTCGCGGCGCATGAGGATCTGGTCGCCGCGACCGACGGCCGCTACGGCATCGAGGTCTTCCCGGCCTCCTCGCTGGGCAAGGAGGTCGACATCAACGAGGGCCTCAGCCTCGGCACCGTCGACATCATCTATACCGGGCAGCTCTTCGCGGGCCGCGCGCACGGCCCCATCGCCATCGGCGGCGCGCCCTACATGTTCCGCGACTACACGCATTGGGACGCCTTCCGCAATTCGGACCTGTTCGCGGAGCTGAGCCAGGGCTACGCCGACGCGACCGGCAACCAGATCGAGGCGCTGACCTATTACGGCAACCGCCACGTGACCTCGAACAAGCCGATCACCGCGCCCGAGGACATGGACGGCCTCAAGATCCGCGTGCCGAACGCCCCGCTCTACATGATGTTTCCCGAAGCCGTCGGCGCCAACCCGACGCCGATCGCCTTCGCCGAGGTCTATCTCGCGCTGCAGCAGGGCACGGTCGATGCGCAGGAAAACCCCCTGCCGACGATCCAGGCCAAGAAGTTCTACGAGGTGCAGTCGGACATCAACCTGACCGGCCACATCACCGACGCGCTGCTGACCATCGTCGGCGGCCCGACCTGGGGCAGCATGGAGGAGGCCGACCAGCAGGCGCTTTCCACCGCCATCGACAACGCCGCCGCCTGCGCCACCGAGGCGATCCGCGATCAGGAGGCCGAGCTGGTCGACTGGTTCGGCGAGCAGGGCGTCAACGTCAACGAGGTCGACCGCGAACCCTTCATCGAGGCGGTGAAGGCCATGCACATGGGCGACATGGCGACCTGGGACCAGGAGACCTACGACCGGCTCCAGGCCATCGGCCAGGAGGGCTGACCCGCGCGCGACGCCTGTCGCGCCGCACGACCTGACCGACCGGCCCCCGCGGCGGGGCCGGTCTCCATGCCCTCGGGGAACGCGTGATCATGAAGCCAGCCGAAACACATCCTGCGCCGGAAGAGATCCAGCCGGCGCTGCATCTTGAGGAAGAGGAGATCGACCTGTCGGACCTGCAATGGGACGACGCGCTGGTGCTGGTGATCTTCTGGACGCTCGCCTTCGTGGTGTTCCTGCAGTTCTTCACCCGCTACGTGCTCAACGATTCACTCGGCTGGACCGAGGAGATCGCGCGCTTCTTGCTGATCGCGGTGACCTTCACCGGCTCGGTCATGGCGGTGCGCAAGAGCGCGCATATCGCCGTCGAGTTCCTCTACCGCTGGGTGCCGCGGCCGCTGCGCCGGATCGCACAGGCGCTGATCGACCTCGTCTCGATCTCGTTCTACGCCACACTGGCCTATCTTTCGGGCCAGCTCGCGGGCCGGACCCGGCAGATGATGGTCTCGATCGACGTGCCCAAATCGGTGGTCTACTGGTTCGTCGCCGCCTGTTTCGCTGCGATGGCCCTCTATGCCCTCCGCAACGCCTGGCTGCACCTGCGCCACGGCACCAGCAAACTCATCGACCCCGAGCAGCACGCGGATGCCGTGCGCGCGATGGACTAGGAGCGCCCGCCGTGGACATTGCCATACTCTTCACCATCCTCTTCGCGCTGCTGCTCTTCGGCGTGCCGGTGGCCATCGCGCTCGCCGGCTCCTCGCTGGTGTTCATCCTGGCCAACGGCATGCCGCCGCCGATGGTGGTGGCGCACCGGATGATCAACGGCGTCGACAGCTTCCCGCTGCTCGCGGTGCCGTTCTTCATCCTCGCGGGCAACCTGATGAACACCGCCGGGATCACCGAGCGGATCTTCAACTTCGCGCTGGCGCTGGTCGGCTGGATGCGCGGCGGGCTCGGCCATGTGAACGTCGGGGCCTCGGTCATCTTCGCGGGCATGTCGGGCGCGGCGGTGGCCGATGCCGGCGGGCTCGGCGCGATCGAGATCAAGGCGATGCGAGACGCGAAATACGATCCGGGCTTCGCGGTGGGGGTGACGGCCGCCTCCTCGACGATCGGGCCGATCATCCCGCCCTCGCTGCCGATGGTGATCTACGGCGTGGTCGCGGGCACCTCGATCGGCCAGCTCTTCGCGGCGGGCTTCGTGCCGGGCATCGTCATGGCGGTGTCGCTGATGCTGATGATCGGCTTCTTCGCGCGGCGCCGGGGCTTTCCACGCGACCAGCCCTTCGAGATGGCGCTGCTGACCGCCTCCTTCGGGCGGGCGTTCTTGTCGCTGCTCACGCCGGTGATCATCGTCGGCGGCATCCTCTCGGGGGCCTTCACCCCGACCGAGGCCGCCGTCGCCGCCTGTGCCTATGCGATGTTCCTCGGTCTCGCGGTCTACCGCACCCTGACCCTGCGGCGTTTCCTGCGGGTGACCTTCGACACGATCGAGACGACGGCGGTGGTCTTGTTCGTGGTCGGCGCGGCGGCGATCTTTGCCTGGATCCTGACCTCGAACCGGGTGCCCGAGGCGGTCGCGGGAATGCTGCTCTCGGCCTCCGACCGGCCTTGGGTCATCTTGCTGCTGATCAACCTCATCCTGCTGATCGTCGGATGCTTCATGGAGACCGTCGCCGCGATCACCATCCTCGTGCCGGTGCTGCTGCCCGTGGCGATCGAGCTTGGCATCGACCCGGTGCATTTCGGCGTCATCATGGTGCTGAACCTGATGCTGGGCCTGCTGACACCGCCGGTGGGCATGGTGCTCTACGTGCTGGCGCGCGTCGCCAAGATCCCGTTCGAGCGCTGCGTCGTCGCCACCGCGCCCTTCCTGATCCCGCTGGTCCTCGTGCTCGGGCTGATCACCTTCATCCCGGCGATCACCATGTGGCTGCCGACGCTGATCTACCGGTAGGGCGGCAGACGGGGGGCGGTCCGGCATCGACAGCGTCGGAACCGGATCGCCCCCCTGATCGATGGGTGAACGCGATGCCCGCGTGGCCGCCGGAGACCCATCACCGAAGGATGCCACATGAGAACGCTCGTCCCGGTCCTGCTGCTGATCCTGTTCGGCGGGATCGCCAATGCCCAAGGCACCCCGCCCCCGGCCGATACCTCCCGGCCCGATCCGCTGGTGATCGGCGTGTTCGAAAGGCCGCCCTACGCCACGCGGACGCGCGACGGCGCATGGCTCGGCCTCGCCGTCGACCTGTGGCGGCTCACCGCCGAGGCCGAGGGCTGGGCCTACGAGTTTCGCGACATCGCCCCCGGCAGGGTGGCGGATGCGTTGGCCCAGGAGAGCATCCACGCCGCGCTGGCGGTCGATGCGACGCCCGAAGCCGAGGCGCGGCTCGATTTCACCCACCCGCTGCACACCGCGACGATGGGGGTGGCGACGCAGCAGCGCTCGATGCTGCTGAACGTGGCGCAGGGCTTTCTGACATGGCAGTTCCTGCGGCTCGTGCTGGGGATCTCGGTGCTGCTTCTGGCGGTCGGCGCGCTGATGTGGCTGCTGGAGCGGCGGCGCAACGACGAACAATTCGCCAAGAGCCCGCTGCGGGGCCTGGGCGACGGCTTCTGGTGGGCGGGGGTGACCCTGACCACCATCGGTTATGGCGACAAGGCGCCGATCACCCTTTCGGGGCGGGTGGTGGCGATGCTGTGGATGCTCTCGGGCCTCGCGATCAGCGCGGCGCTGACGGCCGCCGTGGTCAGCCTCACCGACATGCGCCGGTCGGTGGAGCTGCCCGAGCGGTTTCACGAGCAAAGGGTCGGCGTCGTCGAAGGCACCACCAGCGCCAGCTTCCTCGAAGCCGAGGGCGTGGACCTGCGCCGCTACGCTTCCGTGGCCGAAGCGCTGCGCGCGATGCAGGCCGAGGAGGTCGATACCGTCGCCGCCGCGGGTCCGGTGCTGCAGACCACGATTTCCGAGAGCGGCGCCTTCGACACGCGGGTCCGGCGCACGGATTTCGATCCGCATTACGTCAGCATCGCACTGCCCGAGGACTCGCCCCTGCGCGAGCCGCTCAACCGCGCCCTGCTGATGCGGCTGACGAGCGAGAGCGGCTGGAACCTCGTGGAACGCTACCTGCCATAGCCGCGAAACAGACGCGGCCGGTTTTTTTCGACGTGCCTTCGCGGGACGGCCGTCACCGTATCGGGGGGATTTCCGGAACCGACGTTCGCCCAAAGGCCGCGCAGGCGAACAGGGGGCCGGAACGCGGATCGACCGCCCGAAACGGCCGGTTGAACTCGCAACACAAGGGGCAGATCTAGGGGGATATCCCATTCGAAAGGCCGATCCGATGAACAGGTTTATCGCAGTTGCGGTCGCCGCGACGACCCTTTCCAGCCCCGCTTTCGCCCAAGACGCACAAGGCTTCGGCCCGCTGGTCAGCGCCGAGGAGCTGGCCGGGCTGATCGAGACCACCGATCCGCTGGTGCTCGACATCCGTGGCGAGGCCTATGGCGAAGGCCATGTCGAGGGCGCGGTCTCCGCCCCCTATGGCCTGTTCCGCGGGCCGGCCGAGAACCCTGGCCAGCTGCCCTCCGAAGAAGAGCTGACCGAGATACTGCGCGACCTCGGCGTTTCGGCCGACCGTCCAGTGGTCATCACCCACCAGGGCCGCGACGAGACCGATTTCGGCGCTGCCGCGCGGGTCTACTGGACCCTGAAGTCGAGCGGCGTCAGTGATCTGGCGATCCTCAACGGCGGCGTCGGCGCGTGGCAGGCCGCGGGCAACGCGCTGTCGACCGAGGCAGTCGAGCCCGATGAGAGCGCGATCACCGTCAGCTTCTCGGACGAGTGGCTCGCCACGCAGGAGGACGTGCTGAAGGTGGTCGAGGGCGAGACGCAGGCGACATTGGTCGACGCGCGCCCCGAAAGCTTCTGGGCGGGCGAGGACGCGCATGCGGCCGCAGCACGGCCCGGCACGCTGCCGCAGTCGGAATATTTCACCCATTCCAGCTGGTTTTCCGACGATCCCACGCTGATCGACGCCGAGGCCGCGCTGGCGCTGGCCGAAGAGGGCGGGTTCACCGGGGACGAGACGCTGATCTCGTTTTGCAACACCGGCCACTGGGCCGCGACCAACTGGTTCGCGCTGAGCGAGCTGGCCGGGCTCGACGATGTGAAGCTCTACCCGGAATCGATGGTGGGCTGGTCGCAGGCCGGGCTGCCGATGGAGAACACCCCCGGCGTGTTCAAGAACCTGCTGAACCAGATCACCGGCGCGCTCTGAGGAGGCTTTCATGGCCGATACCGGCATCGCCGCCCCGCGGGGCGGCTTTACATTCGGCACCCGCGGCCTGCTGATCCTCGGGGCGCTGGCGGCGGTGCTGTCGGTTGCGGCCCTGGCGGGGGCGCGCTACGGCGCGCTGCTGCTGATCGGGCTGGGCTTCGGCGTGGCGCTCGAAGGGCTGCGCTTCGGCTTTGCCGGGCCGTGGCGCGCGATGATCCTGCGGCGCGAGCCCGCGGGCCTGCTGGCGCAGCTCGTGGCGATCGCGCTGGTGGCGCTCGCCGCCTTTCCGCTTCTGGCCAGCAACGGCGAGGAGCTGTTCGGTGCCCATGCGCCGATCGGCGTGGCGATGATCGGCGGCGCCTTCGTCTTCGGCGCGGCGATGCAGCTGGTCATGGGCTGCGGCTCGGGCACGCTGGTCAATGCCGGCAGCGGCAATGTCGTGGGCGCGGTGGCGCTCCCGTTCTTCGCGCTGGGCAGCTTTGCCGGGGCCTACAACCTCGATTGGTGGATCTCTCTGGGCACGGCGCCGGTGGTGGCGCTGTCGGGCACCGGCGGCTTGCTGACGACGCTCGCCGGGCTCGGCGCCGTCGCGGCGCTGCTTCTCTGGCTGGCCCCGGCGCAGGCGCGGCGCGTGCCGCGCAGGCTCTGGATCGCGGCGGTGGCGATTGCCGGTCTCGCGATCCTCAACCTCGTCGTCTCCGGCCAGCCCTGGGGCATCGTCTACGGCCTCGGCCTCTGGGCCGCGAAGGGCGCGCAGGCGATGGGCGGCGACCTCTCCGGCTCGGCCTTCTGGAGCGCGCCGGCCAATGCCGAACGGCTGCAGCAAAGCATCCTGACCGACGTCACCTCGCTCACCAACATCGGGCTGATCGGCGGGGCTTTTCTGGTGAGCGTCTGGCGCGGGGGGCTGGGGGCGAAGCTGCCGCGGCTGTCGCCGCTCGCCTGGGGTGCGGCCGTGGTCGCGGGCTTCCTTCTGGGTTATTCCTCGCGACTGGCCTTCGGCTGCAACGTGGGCGCCTTCTTTTCGGGCATCTCGACCGGCAGCCTGCATGGCTGGGCCTGGTTCGCCGCGGCCTTCTTCGGATCCTACTGGGGCGTGAAGCTGCGCCCGAAGCTCGGGCTGGAGGTGTGAGGATGACCAGGACCCCCATCGCGCTTTCGGTAATCGGCCTCGTCGTGGCGCTGATCGCGGCGGATCTCGCGGGCAGCGCGCCGCTCAACCCCTACCAGGCGCCGCCCATGCTGGCGCTGGGCTCGGGCCTCGCCGCCACGGGCGCGCATTGCGCGGCGCCGGTGGTCGAGTAGCAGGACCGAGCTTCGATCGCAGGGCGACAACGCCTTGAACCGGGCTTCGCCGCCAGGACCGGCGAAGCCCGGTTGGCGGGCGAGACATTCCGCGCGGCGCCGGTCGCCTTTGCCATGCAGCTGTTGTACCCCGCGCCGCCGCGCCCTAGCGTCATGCCCAAACCGAAAAGGAGAGGGACATGACCGAACAACGCAGCCTCGGCTTCGACACGATGCAGATCCACGCGGGCACTGCGCCCGATCCGGCGACGGGCGCGCGGCAGGTGCCGATCTACCAATCCACCTCCTACGTCTTCAAGGATGCCGACCACGCGGCGCGGCTCTTCGGGCTCGAAGAGGTCGGCTACATCTATTCGCGCCTGACCAACCCGACCGTTTCGGCGCTGGCCGACCGGGTGGCCGCGCTCGAAGGCGGCGCCGGGGCGATCTGCTGCTCCTCGGGTCACGCGGCGCAGATCATGGCGCTGTTCCCGCTGATGGGGCCGGGGCTCAACGTCGTGGTCTCGACCCGGCTCTACGGCGGCTCGGTGACCCAGTTCAGCCAGACCATCAAGCGTTTCGGCTGGTCGGCGCGCTTCGTCGATTTCGACGATCTCGACGCCATCGAGGCGGCGGTGGACGTGGACACCCGTGCCATCTTCTGCGAGTCGATCTCCAACCCCGGCGGCTACATCACCGACATCCCCGAGGTGGCGAAGCTCGCCGAGCGGGTCGGCCTGCCGCTGATCGTCGACAACACGCTGGCGACCCCCTACCTGTGCAACCCGATCGCGCAGGGCGCGACGCTGGTCGTGCATTCGGCCACCAAATATCTCACCGGCAACGGCACGATCACCGCCGGCGTCGTCGTTGACAGCGGCAAGTTCGACTGGTCGGCCTCGAGCAAGTTCCCCTCGCTGGCCGCCCCCGAGCCCGCCTATCACGGGCTGAACTTCCACGAGGCGCTGGGCCCGATGGCCTTCACCTTCCACTCCATCGCTGTGGGCCTGCGCGATCTGGGCATGACGCTGAACCCGCAGGCGGCGCATTACGCGCTGATGGGGATCGAGACGCTCAGCCTGCGCATGGCACGCCACGTGTCGAACACCGAAAAGGTCGCAAAATGGCTCGAGGCCGATCCGCGCATCGACCGGGTGACATGGGCCGGGCTGGCGTCTTCGCCCTGGCATCACCGGGTGGCCAAGGTCACGCCCAAGGGGGCGGGCGCGCTCTTCACCGTCGGCGTGAAGGGCGGCTACGAGGCCTGCGTCAAGCTGGTCGACAGCCTCGAGCTCTTCAGCCACGTCGCCAACCTGGGCGATACCCGCTCGCTGATCATCCACCCCGCCTCGACCACGCATCGCCAGCTCACGGTGGACCAGCAGATGGCGGCCGGGGCCGAGCCCGATCTGGTGCGGCTGTCGATCGGCATCGAGGACCCCGAGGATCTGATCGCCGATCTCGACCGGGCGCTGGACCGGGCCACCGGCGCCTAGCACGGCCTGGCCAGGTTCCCTGCATCGAAACGGCCCCGGGCGCCATGCGCGCGGGGTCGTGGCGACAGGGCAGGCGACCTTGGATCCGGAGTGGCGGGCAGGGGGCGACGGGGGGTCATGTTCGCTTGAACGGGCATTCAACTTGCCCCTCGCGCTTGGATCGCTAAGTTGCGCCCCTGAAGAGCGGCCCTCGGGCTGCAATTCGTCCCCCGGGGCCGGCGAGATGCCGCGTGCCCTGCGAGGAGACAGAAGATCCCCGCCAGCAGGGCATGGATCGGACAACGGATCCGGCCCTGCAGGCGTACGGGACCAACATGAGGAGAACGGAATGAAGAAGAAGATACTCGGCGCGCTGTTCGCGACCATCGCCCTGCCGGGCGCCGCCGCCGCCGATTGCGGCGAGGTCTCGATCACCCAGATGAATTGGGCCTCCTCCGAGATCGTCACCGCCGTCGCCAAGTTCCTGATGGAGCAGGGCTATGGCTGCGACGTCGCGACCGTGCCCTCCGACACCGTGCCCGCCGTCACCTCGGTGGCCGAGAACGGCGAGCCCGACATCCTGACCGAGCTGTGGACCAACTCCACCGGCGACGTCTACAAGGAGCTCAAGGAGGCTGGCAAGGTGGAGGAGCTGGGCCAGGTGCTCACGCCGGGCGGCGTCGAGGGCTGGTGGATTCCGACCTACCTCGCCGAAGAGCACCCCGAGCTGACCACCATCGAGGGCGTGATGGCCAACCCCGAGCTGGTCGGCGGGCGCTTCAACAACTGCCCCGACGGCTGGGGCTGCCGCGTCACCAACGACAACCTGATCCGTGCGCTCGACCTCGAAGGCTCGGGCCTCGAAGTGTTCAACCATGGCTCGGGCGAGACGCTGGCCACCTCCATGGCCTCGGCCGTGCAGAGCGAAGAGCCCTGGTTCGGCTACTACTGGGGGCCGACCGTGCCCTTGGGCAAGTTCGACATGACCGAAGTGAAGATCGGCGACTACGACGCCGAGGCGCATGCGCGCAACGCCAACAAGGACGCCGAGACCCCCGGCGTCAGCTCCTACCCGGCGGCTCCGGTCTACACCGTGATCACCACCGATTTCCGCGAGCGCGAGCCGGAGATCGCCGAGCTGATGAGCAAGCTCTCCTTCGAGACCGAGACCATGAGCAGCCTGCTCGCCTGGGCCGACGAGAACGGCGCCTCGAACGAGGAGGCCGCGGTCTACTTCCTCAAGAACAACCCCGACGTCTGGTCGGAGTGGCTGAGCGACGAAGCCCGCGAGAAGCTCTCGGCGCTGCTTAACTGAGACCGCGATCGCACCCGATCACCTCAAGGGGCGGCCAAAGCCGCCCCTTGTCATGTTCTTTGAAGCAATAACAAGGCGGTAACCCGCCGGGGAGAGCCTCAATGGCAACCTATGATTTCGTGTTCGACGGGCTGGGCCTGCGCGAATGGTGCGGGGGCGACGACGCCGGGGGCGGGGGCCTCATGTCGATGGATGCGCTTCTGAGCGAAACCAGCGGCACCGAGACCGAGGTTTCGGCCTGGGACACCCCGTTTCCCTCGCTCGACGCGCTCAACGCCGCCTGCCCGGCCATGCCGCAATCGCGTGATCTCACCTCGGGGCTCGAAAACGGCTTCCTCGCGATCAAGGACGGGCTGCAGGTCGTGGTCGACCCTTTGACCCAGCCGCTGAGCTGGGCGCTGACCAATGCGCTCTGGATCATGCAGGCGGCGCCGTGGTGGCTGATGATCCCGATCCTGATGATCGTCTCCTATGCCGTCGGCCGCTCGCTCAAGCTCGCGGGTCTGGTCGGGCTCTCCTTCGCCTTCCTCGCCTTCATCGACTACTACGACTACACCATGCAGACGCTGGCGATCATCTTCGTCTGCGCCTTCATATGCGTGCTCTTCGGGGTGCCCATCGGCATCGCCATGGCGCGCAACGACAAGGTGCAGCGCGGCATGATCCCGGTGCTCGACATGCTGCAGACGCTGCCGCCCTTCGTCTATCTGATCCCGCTCATTTTCCTGTTCTCGGTGACCGAGCCCAAGCTCTACGGCATCGCGATCATCCTCTACGCCATCGTGCCGGTGGTTCGCCTGACCGACCTCGGGATCCGCATGGTCGACAAGGAGGTGATCGAGGCCGCCGATGCCTTCGGCATGACCGAGCGCCAGAAGCTCTTTGGCGTGCAGATCCCGCTGGCGCTGCCCAACATCATGGCGGGCGTGAATCAGACCATCATGATGAGCCTCGCCATGGTCGTCATCGCCTCGCTGGTTTCGGCGCCGGGCTTGGGCGTTCTGGTGCTGCGCGGCATCCGCAGCCTGGAGCTGGGCGTGGGTCTCGTCTCGGGCTTCGGCATCGTGCTGCTGGCGATCATCCTCGACCGTGTGACCAAGGCCGCTCTGGCCCGCATCAACGCATCGCAGCACTGAGGGGATGGGCATGACCGACGACATCAAGATCTCGATCCGCAAGCTCTACAAGATCTTCGGCGATGCGCCCCAGACGGCGCTCGCCCATGTCCACGAGGGGATGAGCAAGGCCGACCTGCTGGAGCACGAGAACCACGTGCTCGGGCTCAACGACATCAACGTCGACATGCCCGCGGGCAAGACGACGGTGATCATGGGGCTGTCGGGCTCGGGCAAATCGACGCTGATCCGCCACCTCAACCGGCTGATCGAACCCACCGCGGGCGAGGTGCTGGTCGATGGCGAGAACATCCTCGACTACAGCCCGCGCCAGTTGCGTGACATGCGCCAGCACCGCATGTCGATGGTGTTCCAGAAGTTCGCGTTGCTGCCGCATCGCACGGTTCTGGAGAACACCGGCCTCGCCCCTTCGATCGAGGGCAAGAAGAGCCGTACCTATGCCGCGGAGGCCACCAAGTGGCTCGACCGGGTCGGGCTGCAGGGGCAGGGCGACCAGTATCCGCACCAGCTTTCGGGCGGGATGCAGCAGCGCGTCGGCATCGCCCGCGCGTTGACCTCGAACTCTGACATCATGCTGATGGACGAGGCCTTCTCGGCGCTCGACCCGCTCATTCGCACCGACATGCAGAACCTGCTGATCGACCTGCAGGCGGAGCTGCACAAGACCATTGTCTTTATCACCCATGATCTCGACGAAGCACTCAAGCTGGCCGATCACCTGGTGATCCTGAAAGACGGCTTCGTGGTGCAGCAGGGCGAGCCGCAGCACATCCTGCTGAACCCGGCCGATCCCTACATCGAGGACTTCGTGGGCGACATCAACCGCGCCCGCGTGCTGCGCACCCGCTCGGTGATGGAGAAGACCGAGGCACCGGTCGAGGGGCTCGACGGCGAGGTCGATCACGACGACACGCTGGAATCGGTGATCTCGATGGCCGAGGGCGATACCAACAAGCACTACCGCGTGATGCGCGAAGGCCGTCAGGTCGGCGTGCTGCACATGCGCGATCTGGTGCGGGCCCTGGTGCCGACCTCGCGCGGCGAGGAGACGCTCGTTTCCTGACCAAACGCTCCGGCGACGCCCCTTCGCGCGCCGCCGGCGCTGCTTCTCGACGCCTTGTGCGCAAGAGGCTCAGCGCCCGCGCAGCAGCGCGGCAAGGCTGCCGGTGCAGGGATGCAGCGGGATCAGGCAGGCCTGCAGCGCGTGATAGATGTCGGGTTTGCCGAAGAACGGATCGCTCGACGGGCACCCCTCGGCGTCGATCTGCGGATGCCAGCCGCCATGCGCCCGGTCGATCAGCCGCGTGGCGGCGAAATCCCAGAACCGGCGATACCAGCCTTCCAACGCCGCATCCGCTTGCAGCGTGTTCAGCGCATGCGCCGCCCCGATCGCTTCGCAGATGGGCCACCAGTAGCGCGCGGCGATAGCCGGGCAGTTGTCCCAGCCCAGCGTGTAGTAAAGCCCGCCGCGCGCCTCGTCCCAGCCATCGGCGGCGGCGCGGTCGAACAGCGCGCGCGCGGCCTCGGGCGCCCATCCGAGCCGCCGCCCCCCCGTCTCGTGGAGCTGCACCAGCAGCCGCGCCCATTCGAAGGAATGGCCCGGCGTCAGCCCGGCGGGGCGGAACATCGGGTCGCCCTCGTAGTCGTGGTCCACGCTCCAGTCGGCGTGGAAATGCTCGGCCAGCCGCCAGCCATTCTCGCGCGCGCGGCGGTTGACGATCAGATCGGCGATCCGCTCGGCCATCGCCAGATGCGTCTCGTCGCCCGTGGCCTCATGGGCTGCCATCAACGCCTCGGTCAGGTGCATGTTGCAGTTCTGGCCGCGGTAGTCTTCGGTCTCGGTCCAGTCGGCGTCGAAGCCTTCGCGGATCGCGCCGTGCTCCTCCTCCCAGAACCGCGTCCGGATCACCCCGGTCACATCCTCGATCATCCGGCGCGCCTGCGGATGCCCGGCCATTTCGGCGCTGGCGGCAGCGAGCAGGACGAAGGCATGGCCATAGCCGGTCAGTTTCGGGCCCGGCACCTCGCTGGCGGTCACGCCCCAGGCATAGCCGCCTCCGGGCTGGCGGTGGCGCTCCCACAGAAAGCGCATGCCGTGATCGACGATCTCCATCGCGCCGGGGCGGCCCATCAGCGCGGCGATGGCGTAGCAATGCACCATGCGGGTCGTGGCGTGGATTTCGCGCAGCGGCGCGTCGCGCAGCGCGTGGCCTTGAGCGTCGAGCGTGAAGAAGCCGCCCTCGGGGTCGATGCTCTCGGCCTCGAACAGGCGCAGCAGATCGTCGGCCTCGCGCGCGAGCCAGCGGCGATGCTCGGGCAGGGCGGTCCAGCGGGGGGTCGGGGTCATGGGTGGTCTCCGGGGGCAGGTTGGGGTGGGGCGGTGGTTTCGCGCAGCCTGAGCCGCGCCTCGATCTCGACCACGACGGGCGGGGCCGACGGGGCGGCGAGGCGGGCCGGCAGGCGCTCGGTCATGGCCTGGCCGAGATCGTAGGGCGCGACGGAAAGCGTGCCGAGCGGCGCGGCATCGTCGCGTGCATCGAGCACGGAGGCAAGATGGCCCGCCCGCTCCATACGGTCGCTGACGCCTCTCATCAGCTCGGCGTTGAACGGGTTGGCGAGGTAATGCAGCACCATCCCGATCTCGCGGTTCTCGCCCGAACGCAGCCCTGCCGCGCGCCGGTCGGGCAGGTAGTTCACCGCCTCGGCCGCCGCGATCACCCGCACGCGTGTCCGCTCCGAGATCCGGCCCGTGCCGCGCAGCACTTGGCTCAAGGTGGCGGTGGGGACGCCGGCCTGCGCGGCAACGGGGCTGAGCCTGGGACTCGGTACCATAACACACCGTTCCGCCGCGCGGGGCGTCTCTTTCATTCGGTTTTGATATATCGTTGTATCCCCCCGGCGCAATGCCCGGCCGCCGCGACGGCGGTCGGACTCGTCGGCCAGGAGGTGACCCGATGACATCCGTTCCCACGCCCGCGGCCGATCCGCGCTGCTTTCTCGAAGCGCTGTTCGAAGCCGCCGTGGCGCGCGCCGATCCGATGCAGGTGCTGGCCGCGCATCTGCCGCCCAAGCCCGAGGGTCGGCTGGTGGTGATCGGCGCGGGCAAGGCCAGCGCGCGCATGGCCGAGGCGGTCGAGGCGGCCTGGGGCCCCTGCGAGGGGCTGGTGCTGACGCGCTATGGCTATGCGCGGCCCTGTGCGGGCATCGAGATCGTCGAGGCGGCGCATCCGGTGCCGGACCGCGCCGGGCTGGAGGCGACGGCGCGGATGCTCGACCTCGTGGAGGGGCTCGGCCCGAACGATACCGTGCTGGCGCTGATCTCGGGCGGCGGCTCGGCGCTCCTCTGCGCGCCGATCGAGGGGCTGACGCTGGAGGACAAGCAGGCGGTCAACGCGGCGCTTCTGGCCTCGGGCGCGCCGATCTCGGCGATGAACGTGGTGCGCAAGCAGCTCAGCCGGGTCAAGGGCGGGCGGCTTGGCGCGGCCTGCGCCCCGGCGCGGCTGCTGACGCTGGTGATCTCCGACGTGCCGGGCGACGACCCCTCCGAGATCGCCTCCGGCCCGACCGTGGGCGATACCAGCACGCCGGCGCAGGCGCTCGAAATCATTGATCGCTGGTCGATCGAGGTACCGGATGCGGTGCGCGCCGCGCTCGCCGATGCCCCGGCCGGGGTCGCCCCGGATGACGCGCGCCTTGCCCGCTCGGAGACGCGCATCATTGCCGCGCCCGCCCAGTCGCTCGACACCGCCGCCGAGATCGCCCGAGCGGCGGGCTGCGAGGTGCGGATGCTCGGCGATGCGATCGAGGGAGAGGCGCGCGAACTGGCGGTGGCGCAGGTGCGCACCGCCCGCGAGATCGCGCGGACCCTCGCGCCGGGGGCGGCACCGGTGCTGCTGCTTTCGGGCGGCGAATGCACGGTGACCCGGCGCGGGCAGGGGCGCGGCGGGCCGAATGCCGAATTCGTCCTTGCCGCGGCCTGCGCGCTTGCGGGCGATCCTCGCATTCACCTGCTGGCCTGCGACACCGATGGCGTGGACGGGGCGGAAGAGGTCGCCGGCGCCTATGCCGGCCCCGGCACCCCGACCGGCGAGGCGGCGGCGCGGGCGCTGGCCGAGAACGATGCGCATGGCTTCTTTGGGCGGGTCGGCGGGCAGGTGATCACCGGGCCGACCCTGACCAACGTGAACGACTTTCGGGCCGTGCTGATCCTGCCTGAGTGATCGAACGGGCTTTCCCCCGCGATCGCCGTATCGCGGGGGGAAATGACGCTCTGGCAGATCCATCGAAATCCCCCTTGCCGAAACCGGTTTCGGAACCGACCGCCGGGAACAGGGAAGAGTCGCAGCGCCCCTTCCTCGCGGATTTCCTCGCGGGCATCTCGGTCGCCGCGAGCGCCGAAGGCTGGACGCTCACCGTCGCCACCGCCGAGAACGAGACCGACCCGATGCGGGGGATGGAGCAGCAGGTCGTAGTTCATCTGCTCCATCAGCTGCCGCTCAGGCCGGATCGAGAACAGGATCTGATGAAGGCTCGCCCGGATCAGCCGTTCCGGTGCGATGGAGGGAGCGGACCCGGGGAGGGTAACGCGCGCTGGGCGGACCTGCCGCGGCATGATAGTGCGACACCATCCCGTGGCGCCCCGAAGGGGGGCGCGGTGGCATGGAGCTTGGCAAGATGTTCGCAGCCTGCCCCGAGGACCGGATCGACGCGCTTTGCGCCGAGGCCGATTTCGAACGGATCGCCCGGCTGCTGAACACCTATGCCTTCTCATGGGACATCGAGCGCGCGCTGGAGCTGGCGCTGTTCCGCACCTATGCGATGCCTTCGATTTCTTCGCTGCTGGCGCGCACGGGCGAGTTCGCCGCGCGCCCGGCCAAGCGCTACGACGACACGGAGTTGCTGCTTTCCGAGCCGCTGGAAAACGGGCTCGACAGCGCGCGGGGCCGCGCGGCGATCTCCCGGATCAACGAGATGCACGGGCATTACCGCATCTCCAATGACGACATGATCTATGTGCTGGGCACCTTCGTGCTGGAGCCGATCCGCTGGCTCGACCGCTTCGGCCGCCGCGCCATGACCCCGCATGAGCAAAGGGCCTGGACCAACTACTACCGCGCGCTGGGCGCTCGGCTGGGCATTCGCGACATCCCTGCCGATCTGGCGGGGTTCGCGGCCTTCAATGCTAATGCCGAACGAGAGCGGCGCCGCTTTGCCCGAAGCAACCGCGAGGTGGCGCAGGCCACGCTCGATCTGCTGCTGAGCTTCTACCTGCCGCGCCGGCTGTTCGGGCTGGGCCGCCCGATGGTGCTGGCGCTGCTCGACGCCCCGCTGCGCGAGGCGATGGGCCTGCCGCACCCGCCCCGGGCGCTGC
>NZ_JAMYXC010000295.1 GCF_024159025.1 Limimaricola litoreus | reverse complement strand
CTCAGCTCCTCTCCCAGCCAGGAAAGCTTAGCCAAAAACTCCAGCTTCAGACGGTCGAGTTTTCAGGGGGCAGAGCAGTAGCGCCAGAGGGCCAGCTTTTGCCGGGCATCGTCCAGGGTGTCGAAGATCTCCTCGTTCAGCAGCTCGTCGCGCAGACTGCCGTTGAATGACTCGATGAAGGCATTCTGCTGCGGCTTTCCAGGGTCGATGTAATGCCATGGGACCGCGTTCTGATCGGCCCATTTCAGAATGGCCCGACTGGTGAACTCCGTTCCGTTGTCGCTGACAATGCAAGCGGGCTTTCCGTAGATCCGCACCAACGCGTCCAGCTCGCGGGCCACACGGGCGCCCGAGATGCTGGTGTCGGCGATCAGGCACAGGTTCTCGCGGCAGCAATCGTCGATCACCGCGAGAATGCGGAACTTGCGTGAGGCGCCGAAGCTGTCCGACAGGAAGTCGAGCGACCAACGAGCATTGGGATGCGCCGCCTCCGGCCTCGGCGTGCGCGTGCCTCGAGCCCGCTTGCGGCCACGTCGCCGCTTCACCGACAGCCCTTCCTCGCGGTAGAGCCGATACAGCTTCTTGTGGTTCATGATCATGCCTTTGCGTTCCAGCAAGATGCCGATCCGGCGGTAGCCGAACCGACGCCGCTTCCCGGCGATCTCCTGCATCTCCTTGCGGATTTCGGGGCAGTCCGGCGGGCGTGGGCGCCGGACTGTCTTGGGGTCGACACCGACAAGCTGGCAGGCCCGGCGTTGCGAGATCTTGTGATCCCGCATCGCCCGCAGCGCTGCCTCTCGCCGCTTGCTCAGTGTCGTCAGTTCTTTCCCAGCAGGTCTTTCAGAACCACGTTGTCCAGCATGGTATCGGCCAGCAGACGCTTGAGCTTGGCATTCTCATCCGCCAGCGCCTTCAGCTTCGCGGCCTCGGACACTTCCATGCCCCCATACCTGGCCTTCAGCTTGTAGAACGTCGCCGGGCTGAGCCCATGACGGCGACAGACTTCGGCAGTTGGCATCCCGGCTTCCTGCTCCTTGATCATTCCGATGATCTGCGCCTCGGTGAAGCGGCTCTTTCGCATCGTCTGCTCCTTCGCAATTGAGCAAACTCTACATCAGACTGAGGGATCTCGAGGGGGGCAGGTCAAAGGAAATGCTCGCAAAAAACTTCTGAGGCCTGGTTCGAGGAGACGTGCCGTGGACTGGGCCATGAAAGAGAAGAGCTATTCGCAGCGGCGTGCCTGCGCCTTGGCCGGGATCGATCCGCGCGTGTATCGGCGGTAGTCCACCAGACCGTCTGGCGAGGAACTGCGCCGACGGCTGCGAGAGCTCGCCGGTGAACGGCGACGCTTCGGCTATCGTCGCCTGCACCTCCTGCTGGAGCGGGAGGGTCGGGTGCTGAACTGGAAGAAGCTGTATCGGCTCTACCGCGAGGAAGGGCTGACCGTGCGCAAGCGCGGCCGCCGCAAGCGCGCCATCGGGACAAGGGCGCCCCTGGCGATCCCGCAAGGGCCGAACCAGCGATGGAGCCTGGACTTCGTGACTGGCAGCTTCGCCGACGGCAGGCGGTTCCGGGTGCTCTGCGTGATCGACGACTTCACCCGGGAATGCCTGGCGGCCGTCGTCGATACCTCGCTGTCCGGCCTGCGGGTGGCGCGTGAGCTCGACCGGATCGCCGAGCTGCGGGGCTATCCCTGCATAATGGTCAGCGACAACGGCACGGAGCTGACCAGCAATGCGATCCTGAAATGGCAGGAGGACCGCAAGGTGGAATGGCATTACATCGCGCCGGGAAAGCCGATGCAGAACGGCCTCGTCGAGAGCTTCAACGGGCGGCTGCGCGACGAGTGCCTGAACGAGCACCTGTTCTCGAACCTGCGCCATGCCCGCCAGCTGATCGAGGCCTGGCGGGACGACTACAACCACCACCGCCCCCATACGAGCCTCGACGGGCTGACGCCTCGCGAGTATCACCAACGGGCTGAAAACGACCAAACCCTGAACAGAGCTAACCTATAAACGAGGACTCTCAGGGGAGCAGGTCGGATTGGCTCGCCCAATGACCGGAAATGCGCGCCCTTGGCCCCAGCGTCTTGATCACGTCGAGCAGATGCGACAGCGAGCATGCCAAACGGTCGATGCGCACGACGACCAACACATCGCCGCGCCCAAGACGCGCGATCAGTTTGCCCAGCACCGACCGAGCCCGCGCGGCGTCGGAGGTGAACTCTTCGCGGATCTCGACACAGCCCGCGGCCTTCAGCGCGAGGCGCTGCGCGGCTGTTTCCTAAAGGTCGGTTGAGAAACGGGCGTAGCCGATAAGGGCCGTGGGCATCCATTTCCAATATGGGACCACGTTCGAATACGGTCGTTTGAAGAACGATTAAGGGAGGGAATCCCCGTCGCGCTGGGGCAGGGAAATGAGAGCGATGGGCTTGTTCTGGGGGACTTGGGCCGGGATGCGCGGGGCCGGTTCAGGGACGAAGGTCGGAATATCTGGGAGGAATGGTCTCCTTTGACCCGTTCCACAAAGGGCGTCGGGTGCGTCTTCGCAATCCCTCTCATCAATTGAAATTAGGCCAATTAATCATCAAATATCACGACAGAATGTCCTGATATCCGCGTTCTGTGATTTGTTATTAGGGCAAGGGGCACATGCGCGAAGCGCCGTCCCGACCTTCGCGCAAGCCGAGAACGCGCCGCGCATATCCAGGCCATGGCTCGAGCGCGAGATCAGCAAACTGTAGCGCTTGGAGCCGCCCTTGGCCGGACCGACCCCGATTGGTGGAATTCGAGGCATACGACAACCGGCGCGGGCCGCGTCGATCCGTGGTCAGGGCAGGGAGACGGCCGAGGCGCGCACGTCAGGCGCCGCCGTCCCGGCCCTTGGACTTACGCGAGATGCGAAAGCGCGTCCGGTCGCGCTGAGATGGGAGACGACCGCGCTTTCGGCCCATTCCGGACTGCGGGCCCGCAGGGCGGTGATGATTTCGGCATGCTGGCGCACGCTTTGGCGGGCATCCTCGTCCGAATAGAGAAAGAAGCCCCCCATGATCAGAGGGTAGTCGAGCAGGCTCGCGCCGAAGCTTCGCAGCCGCGCGCTGCCGCAGGCTGAGAGCGAGGTCATGTGCAGATCGAGATTGGCCTGCTCAATGATCTTGAGATGGCCCTTGGGCTTGTCTTCGATGGCGGCCTAGATTTGGGCGTTGAGCCGGCCCATCCGGTCGAGATCCTCATCCGAGATGAGCAGCGCGGCCCAGGCGGTGGCGCGACCCTCGGCGAAGATCCGAAGCTCGAAGATCTCCTCTAGATCCTCGTCGCCCCATTGGCTCACCACCGCGCTGCGCGTCGCGGCCTGTTCCAGGAGCTCCTCGGTCACGAGCTTCTGGATCGCGCTGCGCACCGGGGTCCGGCTGACGCCGAATTCGGCGGCGATGTGCTCTTCTTGGCGCTGTTGCACATATCGGTGATGGGGATTCACTGGGTGCGCGCTGAGGGTTAGCTCAGGGACATGCCGAAGCCTTCCTCGACCCGCTACCGCACGACGAACTGGTCAGACTACAATGCATCGCTGCGCAAGCGCGGCTCGCTGTCGGTCTGGTTCGATCCGAATATGGTCTGGGTGCCGCCGCCGACCGGCAAGCGAGGTCGGCAACCGCAATTCAGCGACGCCACGATCCAGGCATGTTTGACCCTGAAAGTCCTGTTCGGCTTGGCACTCCGGCAGACAACAGGCTTCGTCGAAAGCTTGCTGCGCCTGGTGGGTCTCGACTGGACCGTGCCGGATTTCAGCACGCTCAGCCGGCGCCAGAAGACCCTCGCTGTGGACATCCCCTATCGCGGATCGAATGGGCCGCTGAACCTGCTGATCGACAATGAGGCATCGTCCGCCATCGGTCCGAGGAAGATGCCGAATAGCATCAAGGCGGAGGGCGAAGGCGAGTGGCACGCCTGCAAGCATGGTGGCGTGAAACGCCGTCTATGGCGCAAGTTCCACCTCGGCGTCGACGAACAGACGCTGGAAATCCGCGCCATCGAGATCACCGGGAGTCACGTCGGTGATGCACCGATGCTGCCCGAACTGCTGGACCAGATCTCGGCGGATGCCGAGCTCGGATCGGTCACCGCGGACGGCGCCTACAATACGCGCAAGTGCCACGACGCCATTGCAGGCCGAGGGGCATACGCTGTCATCCCGCCACGCAAAAATGCCAAGCCGTGGAAACCTTCGACCGCGGGTGCGATCGCCCGGAACGATGCGCTTCGTGCCTCCAGATACCTCGGCCGCGCCATCTGGCGAAGATGGAGCAGATACCACCGCCGAAGCCGCGCCGAGACGAAGATGCATCGCGTGAAGCTGCTGGGCCAAAGCCTCATGGCGCGCGACTTCGATCGCCAGTCGCCGAGGTCCAGGTCCGCGCTGCCGTGCTGAACGGCTACACCGCGCTCGGAATACCGATCTCGGAGCCCGTGGGATAAGTCCGTCCGGGGAAAGGGGAAGTGTGCGCTTCACGCTGTTTGCGCAACAAAGCCGAGCATAGGCACACCGCTGCCGTCGGGGGGGTGGCTATATCATCATCTCCTAGTATGGGGGCGGGTTTCATATTGCACCGCAGCATTCCCAAAGTTACTAACACATACTTGGATATATGTATATAAGTATATATTCGGATATTAATATACTAAACGACTGCACTACTGACCTAAGTTCAGTCGCTTGGGTCCTCCGGGGGTCGTGGGACCGTCCGGGGGGTGGCGCGGAGCCCGGATCGCCGAAGTTTTTCTAAACTCTGAGCGTTTATAGGATATTTTTTCAGTTTAGTCGTTCAGTGGTGGGAGATCGGAAACCCTGATCGCCGGAAATCCCGGCTGCGGCGACGATCCGGCGGGCGCGGGGCGACCCCTGAACTGGCCCCTCCTGAACTCCTGAACTCGATCCGGTGGGGGCTTGGCCCAAATGGCTGAACCAGTTCAGTGAGTGCAGTTCAGTAGTGTCAGGGGGGTAAGACCCTTGCCACCTACCCCTGCCACCTCGAAAGCCCTTATTTATATGGCTATTGTCATAGGTGGTATAGGTGGTAGGGGTAAATAGAGGTTAAACAATAGGAGGGGTATAAAAGTAGTTTAACGGGTGAACTATCGCCCGGAGACACGCGCCGCTTGCTGTATAGGGAAAGCACCTGCCACCATGCCACCTCACGGTGCGAAAAGCGCCTGATCCCCCTTATTTTATTGGCTATGAGGCTGTGGCACGGGGTCATGGCATACCCCTGCCATTTTTGGCCGATTTTTCGACCATTTTTCACTGAAACCAAACCGAACTGAACTGCGCCCCCTAAAACGAGTTCGGCGACCCGAGGGCCGCCGTTGCTCATTGCTCGCGCTGTCGGGTCAAAATCGGGCCACTACTTACTGAACTTCACCACGTTGTCATTTTCCTGCGCGTCCAGTTCCTCCCAAACGCGGTTCTGGTCCTCGCCCGGAACGTACACGATCCCTCGGTATCCTTCGATCAGGCGACGCCCTTCCTTGACCCAGCCCAGCTTGCCGAGGGCTTCCGCGACCACCTGCGACATCTGCCCCGTGACCTTCACGCCGTCGAGCCATTCGGTCGCGATCTTGTGCGAGAAGATGAACTTCGGCCACTCGTAGGTCGCGCCACCGTTGGCTTCGTCAAAGTCGTCGCCGACGCGGACCTTCGAGTTCAGCTTCTCGGCGAGGATCGCGGCCACCATGTCAGCGTCGTTCTCGCGCAGGCTGGCGGCTTGCAGTTCCTCGGCCTCCTGCTGGGCCTCAAACGACGTAAGGTGCAGCGGGAGCGTCCCGTGCGGCTGTACGGCCCGCATGGTGTGATAGGCGACCACGGCCTCGGCCCAGATTTGCGGCATGGCTCGCGCGAGCCGGTCCGTGTCAATGCTGTCCACGATGACCTCGATCGGCCAGAAGCGCCGGTTGCCGGTCTGGTCCTTCAGGAAGTCCTCGTTGTTCGTAGAGCCCATGAATACGCACTGGCGCTTAAAGACCTGAGCGTTGCGCCGATAGGCGAGGCGCACGTTCGTCTCGGTGCCCGAGACGAAGGTTTTCATGTCCTCGACCGCCGAGCGGCCCATCACCTTCTCTACCATGCCTTCTCGTCCGAGAAGTTGGCCTTGGGTTCCCCGGCCCAGCCGAGGGCGTTGTTGCAGCACTCCCCGCCTGCCGGTTCACACAACGGAGCAACCGCTTAGGTGGCGGCATGACCAGGCCCATGCCTGCCCGCTATCGCACAATGAACTGAACACCCTGCAACGCGGCGTTGTGGAAGCGCGGCTCCCTGTCGATCTTGCCTGCCCGAGAGATGACGTGGCTCGCGCCGCATAAGGAAGGGTCGGGTCGTCCCCCAGCCTACTCTAAAAGCAGCTAGCAAAACCGCTGTTCATACGTTGAAAGCGTCATTTCTGAAGGTTTCGGTTTACCCTGAGAATTTCCTTACACGACATCTCAAGCCGGATTTGGCCAGAATGGCTTGCCATTTACATCATACTCAGCAAGAGCAGGCCAGTTTTCCGATATAACATACCGAAGGATAGCACTGCTTTTTCTTTTTGGCCTAGGCACCGACAGCATGGCTTCCAAGGTTGCACGACAATTAAAGATAGACAAAGTATCAAAAGCGGGGTCGGATTCCGCCACGAGCTGTGCATGCCACGATGCCATTCTAAACTCCCAATAAAATAGGGACTTTACGTCCACAAGATCCTTGCAGCTTGTCAGGCCAGAAATGGAATCGAATTCCTCAAAAGCCTCGATGACACGAAACACGTAATCCGCCCTGTATTCCTTGTCCCCACGGAGATACAAGCGAGCTAAATCCCAGCCAGAGCTTACGTCAAAATTTTTGTAGGACCAAAATTCCCTTCCAACTTCCGATATATTGGATCGAAGATGCATAAGGTTATGCTTGTTACTATAGCGATGATAATATACCCAGCTTAATCTTTTCTGATGCTCAATAAACGTGTTCCTATCCAGAATACTCCTGAAAGAGTTTGGGGTCGTTGGCGGTTCTGAAAGGCGTAGAACTGTGACATCCAGATCCATATCATCGGCTATGCTTTTGGCAAACTTCAGATCATGGCTATCCGTATCAAGCTTATCGCTTCTGTAATATGTAAAGTACTGAACGTCCTTCGCATTCTTGAGGAAGGATAGTGTTAGGCGCGAGTCCAAACCAGCCGTTACAGAAACCAGTACTTGGTAATTATTCTTGGCAAATTTTATGGTATTTGCCATGTTTTTTTGGATTATCTTGGCAGCATCATTGACACTTCTTTGTTGCACCACGTCACGTGGCCATACCCTGCGAGAAGTGAAGGTTTCAAAATCAAGGCATGCATTAGGAGTCAGCATGAAGCTATTATTTACCGGACCACGCAACCCAGGATACCCAAACTTTACAGCAATCTTATCCCGCATCCCAGCTGAAGAGTTGTCGAGAATCAAGTAAGGGTGAGATACGATCATTCGGGGGTGCGCATCGTAATAGAAAACCGATTTCATCCCGGTTGCATCGGATACTATGAAAGATTTCCCCAAGGGGTCAGTATATGCTAGGATATACCTTCCAGACGAGTGGTCTAGAAGCTCATGCATTGCATCGTGCGATTTCTCTAATTCTGCCGCAACCCTTTCGAGGAAGACATCGCAACCCTCATCCGGAAACCTAGAGTCGAACATAACTCCCAAGGCGAGGAGATCACATCCATTCCTTTTCACTCTGACAGCATTCAGCCTTGGATCATATGCAAGATAAAAGCCTCCAAAGCTAGCATTCTTCCAATGGCTTGGAGCTTCCGGAGCCTTGTCTGAGCGAAATATGTAGCCACGGGCATACAATTCTTGTGAATAGAGATTCACATCCTGCCTTTGCTTTACAGAGTCCATAATCAACCTCAAGGAATTTCTTGTCTTTACTTAATTGGAGAACTCGTAGCGATATGGGAGCTTCAGGGTCAGCTATGCTACTTTACAGCACTGATCCGCACTCGCTCCGGAAGAATAATCTCTGAATACCTCAGCAGGCATGACAAGGCGCATAAGACGTATAGATGCCCTCCTGATACCCTTGCGCCCCCTGACGCATTACTGGCTGCGTCAGATCGAGGTCAGACAAACCCATGAACCCATTTCCATTGAGCTTGATGACGCCGAAACTTGCATCATATATCAGATGGATTATGGCCATCATCATTCCCCGCGAATTCGGAAGTTGCAGGAACATATCTCTGATCGTGATACGCATTGGAATTCCCGATGCGTATGATCTCGCTTCCCATTGCGAGTTCTCCATAGACCAGCGCGACGACAGATTCTCCGTCAATCACTTCCCTGACATCGAAAGTCATGTTGGTTGAGGAGAACTTCGGATCATAAGTATGCCGCTCAACGATACCGATCCGCTTGCCTTCGGCCTTCATCTGCTCGATCCGCTCCACTGCCTCGGCCACTTCGCTGGTCCTCACCCGGAAATCTCCGACGAAGATCGCGTCGAACCGGTGGTGATCCTCGTCGAAGGCAGCCTTGTGCGGCTGCATCATCGCCGGCACCGGAAAGGGTCGGGTCTCGATGTCGTTCTCGTATTTCAGAGAACCGCCCGAGGCATGGTAATGCATCTGTGCGTCGAAATACTCCTTCCGCACACCGTAATAGAACCCGTTCATGCCCTTGATGTCGTCGGCCACCACCGAGGTCTCGCTGTCGCGCTGGAACGACAGGGGGCCGGTGTCGAGCTGCACCACCGCCTTCTTGCCGAACACCCGAATGATGCGGCGGATGAACTCGCTGTCGGCGGCGAAGCGCACCGTGTCCCAATAGCCCAGCTCCGCCCGGACGGGCTCGCGCCGGAACATGAAGGAGGAGGTGTTCTGGATCACCAGCCGCCCCTGCCCGGTCCAGCGCCGGAAGCTCAGATCGCTCATTGCCCGCGCTTGCTCCGAGGTGCAGCCCATGACCCCACCGTTTTCCTGCAGATACCTGACCTGGGTCTCGATCTTGAGAGGGTGCGACCAGTCATCGGCGTCGTGGATGGTGACGAATTCTCCCGTTGCCAGGTCGAGCCCGTGGTTGCGTGCCACATAGGCGCCGCCATTGCGCTCCATCCGAAGCAGCCGGATGCGCGGATCGGCAGCGGCGAAGCGCTCGACCTCGGCGCAGGTAGCGCCATTGTCGGGGCTGCAATCGTCGATCACGATGATCTCGAGGTTCTGCCAGCTTTGCGCCTGCAGCGAGCGCAAGGCCGTACCGATCACCTCGGCCGCGTCATAGGCCGCCAGAAGAACGGTGACCTTCGGCCCGTCATCGATGCAGATCGGGCTCTCGTTGATGGCGAGCCTGTCGTAAGCGGGGCGATCCGCGCCATCCATGAGCCTCAAGGTCGGGATGCGGTAGCGGCGCAGCACCTGGTTGATCCAGAAGCAGCGCGCCTCGGGTTCGGTTTCGAAATTCGCGCGGGCCAGCATCGCATCTGGCCCGATCTCGCCGTCGAGCGCGGCGCGCTCGTAGCATGACAGGCCCTCCTCCCATTGCCCCAGCGCCTCGTGGCACAACAGCTCGATCGTGGTGAGCTTGCGCCGGAAATCGAGGTCATGCGCGCCGGGCCGGGCCTGCGCGATGCGCTCCAGCGCCGCGCGATAGCCCTTGCCGGTCTTCTTGCGCATGTTCCAAAGCGCCAGTTCCCGCGCCGCGGCGGCGCAGATGGCCGGCTCGGCGTCTGGACCGGTCATCGCGTCGAGTTCCTGCAAGGGGGCTTGGGTGAAGCCAAGCGTCAGAAGATGGGTCCGCAGGGCCGAAACCTCGCGATTGGCCCGCCGCACCGGGTTGGTCGAGCGCGGATAGGGCGCATAGCCTTTCTCCTGCCCCTCGAGCACGAAATGCAGCAGCGGGTTCATCCCGCTCTCGGCCACCTCCGGATAGGCTTCGAGATAGCGCTTGGTATGAAAATTCTTGCCCGGATTGCGGCCTAGCGCCGCGCCGTAGCGCAGGAAATGCTCGCTTGGCGAAAGCCCCGTCAGATCGACATCGGGATAGCTTTTGCGATACCAGGTGCTGTGCATGTACCCGGATTTCTTCAGCAAGCGCTGAGCGGATTTGTGGTCGATCGCGGCCATTTCCTGGTCCGGTCTTTCCTGCATGAGTGGCTCTCCGTCATCCCCTCGGCACAAGGTCACCGCCCTGCGCAGCCGATACGGAGCTTCTCCCGCCGGGCCAGGTCGTCTCATCGTGCCATGCGCATCCTCCGCACCGGTTATCTGGCAGATACCGCCCCCTCTCTCAAGGCGCTTCCCTTCGAAGCTCCGCATCACCAAAAGGGAACATGCTTCGCAGGAGCCAAGATAGGGTGTCGTGTCGGCCCACACCGGGTGATACACCCCCTTCGAGCATAAACGAGGGAGTTTCGCTTCATGACCGATGCCCGGCTTTCATCCCGATACAAGCCCCATCCCGCCGGGCCCGAAGCCCCACCTTCGAGCATTAGCACGACTTCCGAAGACCGGATTTCCCAGCTCGAAAAGCAGCTTTCCGAAGCTTTGGACAAGCTTGCGCTGCGCGATACGCGGATCGCCGATCTGGTCGCCGCGCTGGAGCGTGAAGGCAATGTCTGCCAAGAGCTCATGCAAAGATGCGAGACCTATGACGAGGAGGTCGCGCAGCTGACCCTTCGCGCGCACAGGGCCGAAACCGAGCTTGAAGTGATACGCCCTGAAAGAGACGGGCTCATCCATGAGCGCGACGCACTGCGTGCCGAGGTGGCGGCCGTGAGGGAGGAACGCGACGGACTGCATGCCAGCCATTCGTGGAAGATCACCGCCCCGGTCCGCTGGGTCAGCCTGCGGCTCAGGGGCCACCGCGGCTAAGCCGGATCAGACGACACTGCCACAACAAGGACAGCGCCTGCGCCTCATGCCATACGATATCGCCCTCGGCCCCGCAGCCGGAACCAACTATGCGCTTGAGCGGCTGCGCGCGCAGGATCGGCCCATGTCCGACTGGAGCCCCGATGCCGAGATCGCGTCGGGCCTGCACCTCGCGCTCGATCCCAATGCCGTGTTCGAGGGGCGCATCGGCAGCCCGCGTGGGCGGCTGTTACAGATCGAGGGCGAAATCCGGCAATCCGCGCGCTGGTTCGGGCTGCATGTCCCGCTTGATGCCCATGACCTGTCCGAGCGCGCCATTCTCGGCTTCGCCGCACGTCTCGGCGCGAGGCAGGCCCGCCCGATCCGCGCCTGCCTGCGCTCGGGACGCAGCGAGGCGTTTTCGGACTGCTTCTTCGACAAGCCCCTTCTGCCCGATGCCGATAGGGGGCTTCATCTCGATGTGCTGGATCTTGCGCGGCATGATATTCCCGAGGAGGCGCCCTGGCGCGAGCTGGTGCTGTTCCTGCCCACCAGGACGCTTCACCTGTCCTTGCATGATCTGAGGGTGTTCATTGTCTGATCCTTCATTCGCGGCATCCGGCGCAGCGCTTTCGCCTCTCGCCACGACCCAAAGCCTTCTGCAGAGTCTGCGCGACGGCGATCTCTCCGGCGAGATCCTGCCCGAGCAGGAGATCCTGCCGGGCCTGCGCTTCGTGCCCGACCCCGAGGCCGGGATGCGGGGCCGCTATGCCAGTCCGGCTGGCCGGCTGCTCGAGCTGGAGGTGACCCATGCCGCCCCGGCGCGCTGGTTCGGGCTGCACCTGCGGCTCGACCTCGACGAGCTGAGCAACCTCGCGCTAATCGGCCTTGCCGCGCGTTTCGCCGCGAGACAGGCCCTCCCCGTCCGGCCCTGCATCCGCTCGGGCACCGAAACCGGCTTCGTCGACAGCTTCTTCGATAAGACCATCGCCGCCCTGCCGCGCCCGCTCTTGCATCTCGACGTGATCGAGACCCAAGGCCCCCACCCCGCGCTCGCGGCGCCCGCCCCGTGGCGCGAGCTGGTGCTGTTCCTGCCCACGGGAGATTTCCGGCTCGACCTGCACGACTTGCGGGTCTTCGCGGCATGAGCCCGCCCGCCGACCTCGCAGTGGTGATCCCGGTCTGGAACGACGCCGAGGGTCTGGCGCGGCTGCTCGAGCAGATCTCGCGCATCTCGGCGATCAGCCAGGTGGTGGTGGTCGATGATGCCTCCGAACGCCCCGCCGACCCCGAGACCATGGGTTGGAGCGCAGAGCGGCTCGGCGCCGATCTCGTCTTTGCGCGCAATGCCCAGCAGCGCGGCGCGGGCTACGCGCGCAATCGCGGCCTCGCCAAGGTCACCGCGAACCGGGTCCTCTTTTTCGACAGCGACGACCGCTTCACCCCCGAATTCGCGCATCTGATGGCCGAGCTGCCGCGCGAGGGGTTCGACTTCTGCCTCTTCGCCCATGCCGACAGCCGCGTCGCCGGGGCGGGCGGCTGGGGGCCACTGCCGGGCGACGAGCGCCTGTGGGAGCGCGCCGGGATACTGGGCGCGCTGAACGAGATGCCCGACGCCGCGAGGCCCGAGCTGATCCAGCTCTCCGCCTACCCTTGGAACAAGGTCTACCGCACGGATTTCCTGCGCGAGACCGGCACGCGCTGCACCGAGATCATGGTCCACAACGACATCGAGCTGCACTGGCTGAGCTTCCTGCGGGCCGGGCACATCCTCGTCTCCGACCGGGTCGCGGCGGTACATGTGGTGGATCAACACGGCAGCCGCCTGACCAACCGCAGCGGCGCGGAGCGGCTGGAGATGTTCCGCGCGCTCGAGCCGGTGGCGCGCGCCGTCGCACAGGCGGGGCCCGACTACACCCTGCCCTTCGCGCGTTTCGCGATGGCGCTGTTCCACTGGGCCGGCGCGCAGATCGCGCCCGAGCTGCACGCCGCCTTCGCGACCCGGATCAGGGCCTTTCTCGCCGAGGCGTTGACGCCCGAAGCCTTCGCGCGCATCGCCGATGCCGACCCCGATCTGGCGCGGCGGATCAATGCCCGGCTGGCATGGCGTGACGCGGCGGAGGCGGCATGAGCCGGCTCAGCCTGATCGTCACCAGCTTCGACGTGGGCCCCTGGATCGAGGCGGCGCTGCAAGGCGCTGCGCGGGTGCTGCGCCCGGGCGACGAGCTGATCGTGGTCGACGACGCTTCGCGCGACGACAGCTCCACCCGGATCCGCGCCTTCGGCCAGTCGGGGCAGCTCGCGCCCGGCGTGGCCTTCCGCCCGGTGCTTCTGGGCCGCAACACCCCCGGCGGTGTCGGCCCCGCCGCCAACATCGGCATGAGCCTCGCCCAGGGCGAGATCCTGGCCTTTCTCGATGGTGACGACTGGCTGGACCCCGAGGGCTTCGACGTCGTGCGCGACCGCTTCGAAGAGGCGCTCTCCGGCCCCGCTCCCCTCGACCTGCTGATCGCCAATTACACCGAGTGGCACGAAGGGCTGAACGCGCCGCGCCTGCCCGCCGACGCGGGGCTGTGGCACGGTGTCGAGACGCTCGCGGACGAGGACGCGCGCAGCCGCGCGCTCGAGATGATCGCCGTGCCCTGGCGCAAGCTCTACCGGCGCGATTTCATAGAGACCCACGGCCTGCGCTTTCCCGAAGGCGACTTCTTCTTCGAGGACAATCCCTTTCACTGGGCGGTCTGCCGCGCGGCGATCCGGATCGCCTTCCATGACCGGGTGCTGTGTCGCCACCGCATTGCCCGGCCCGGCCAGACCATGGCCTCCTCCGGGCCCGAGCTGTTGGCCTTCTTCACCCATTTCCGGACCATCATGGCCGGGATCGGCAGGCGCGAGTACCATGCCCGCGTCCTGGCGCTGCGCTGGCTGGCGCAGAACATGTGCTGGCATATGGAGCGCATGCGGCTCGACACGATCATCCCCTGGATCGATGCCGCGCGCGAGGCCCTCGCCGACGTGCCCGCCCGGCTGTGGCGCCGCGAGGTGCTCCCGCATTACGACGCCTGGGCGCGCGAGATCCTGCAGGCCATCCGCGAGGACCGCCTCGACCTGGCCGAGCGGCGGATCATGGCCATCGCCTGCGCCCGGAACGCGCGGCAGGCCGAGCAGCAATTCCAGAGCCTGCAAGGCGAGATCGACCGGTTGCGCGCTGATCTGGCCGAGATCCAGGGCAACGCGACCGCGACCGACCCGGACGAGACCGATCGGCTGCTGCAGGAATTCGAGCGCCTGCGCCACGCCTCGGGACCGGCTGCATGAGCCGCGCCGAGATCTACTGGCTGGGCGTCCACAAGACGGGCACGACCTTTCTGCAGGCCTGCCTCGACGCCTCGCGCCCGGCGCTTGAGCGACACGGCATCGCCTACACCCCGCTCGACGCCTTTCGCGCGGCCCATACCCGGCCCCTGCTCGACCGGGCCGAGGCCCTGCCGCCCCCTTCGTCGCCCGGCGAAGGCCGGCGGCTGATCTTCGACGAGAACATCCTCGGTCTCGTGCAGGATGTCGCCACGCCGGAGGGGCTCTATCCCGCCGGGGCCTGGCGCGCCGACGAGATGGCCGATCATCTTCGCCTCGCGGCGCCGCAGATCATCCTCGGGCTGCGCGGCTTCGCCGATTTCCTGCCCTCCCTTTATTGCGAGAGCCTGAAATCCGTGCCGTTCCAGGGTTTCGAAGCCTTCCAGCGCACCCCGCTGGAAAAGCTGTCATGGCAGCCGCTCGTCGCTGGCCTGCAACGCGCGTTTCGCGGCGCAACAGTGACGCTCTACCGAGCCGAGGATCTGCGCGGCCATGAGATCGAGCTGCTGGCGCGATTGCTCGACCTTCCGCCCGAGGCCCTGCACCGGGCCGATCACGACAAGCGCCCCGGCTTTTCGCAACGCGCGATCGACATGATGATCGCCGAGCAGGCGGTGCAGCCGGTCGGGCCGGAGCGGGCCAAGCAGCTGGCGCAGGCCCACCCGCGCAAGCCGGGGGCCCCCGGTTTCGACCCTTGGAGCGTCGAGGAACGCGCGCAACTCGACGTGCTCTACGAGACCGATATCGCGGCCTTCCGGGAATGGCCGGGGCTGCGCATGCTCGATCTCGGCTGATCCCGGCCTTTCGCCGCGTGGCATGAAGGGCAGTGCCCCATAAAAACGCCCCCCATATGCACTCTTTCCTTCCATGTGCGACCTTTCCTGCTATCCATGGGAAAACACCGCACATCGGGGGAGCCCCATGAGCCGCGAGCCGTTGCCGCCCTATTTCAACATCGACCCCGACGCCGCCTTGGCCGAGTTGGGCGCGCCGACCGATGCCCAAGGTTTCGCGGCGATCGCCCAGGCCTGCGCGCGCGGCCGCGCCGATCTGGCCTCGCGCGGGCTGCACGAGGACGGGGCGCGCCGCCTGCGGCCCTTTTCGACATGGGAGATCACCCGCTACCTGATCCCCGTCGCGCCTGCGCATTTCCGGCGCGTGCTGAAGGCCAACCCCGAGTTGCCGCAGGGCCGCTCCGAGACCGAGGGCGGCGCGAAGTGGTTCAGCCTCGACGAGGTGCTGCGCCTGCGCGCGCATTTCGGGGCCGAAGGCTCGAAATCCAAGCCCTACCTGCCCTACCGCCCCGAGGGCCTGCCCGCCAAGATGGTCGCTGTGGCCAACTTCAAGGGCGGCGTCGGCAAGACCTCGACGGCGGCGCATCTGGCGATGTCGGCGGCCCTCGACGGCTACCGCGTGCTAGTGCTCGACCTCGACAGCCAGGGCTCGATGACCTCGATCTTCGGCGGTCAGGTCGCGGACGAATGGCAGACGGTCTACCCGCTAATCGCGCGCCACTACGCCGAGCATCTCACGGCCGAGAACGCCCTTCGCGCGTCTCGCGGCGAAACGGCGCATCCGCTCGACGACACGCTGACCGAGGCGCTGGGGGTCAGCGCCGCCGATCTCGTGCAGAAGACGCATTGGCCCAACATCGACCTGATCGGCGCGCAGCTGAACCTCTACTGGGCCGAGTTCCAGATCCCGGTCTGGCGCATGGCCGCGCGCGGCTGGAAGCTGTGGGACGCGCTGACCGAGGTGCTTGAGCGCGACGGGCTGCTCGACGCCTATGATCTGGTGTTCATCGACACGCCCCCGGCGCTTGGCTACCTGACCATCAACGGTCTGGCCGCGGCCGACATCCTGCTGGTGCCGATGGGCGCCTCGTTCCTGGAATTCGACTCCACGGGCCGCTTCTTCGACATGCTGCACACCACCTTCGCCTCGATCGAGGAGGGCGAGAACCTCGCCGCCCGCGCGCTGGGGCGCGAGGAGACGGCGTTTCAGTGGGACGCGGTGCGCACCATCGTCACCCGCTACGACGGGGCGCAGCAAGGCGAGCTGGCAGCATTGATGCAGGCCTATCTGGGCCGCACCATGAGCCCGCACCGGCAGGATTTCACCGCGCTGATCGGCCAAGCAGGCGAGCAGGTGCAGGGCATCTACGAAGCCGATTACCGCGACTTCAACCGCGAGACCTATGCCCGCGGGCGCGAGACCTTCGACGAGACCTATGCCGCCTTCAAGAGACTGCTGATGGGCGTCTGGCGGCGCGAGGAGCTGGAGGCGCGCACCGCCTCCGCGGCGCAATGAGCGCGCCCGCATGTTTCGCGCGCGAAACGGTCAGCACTGTTGACCGTTTCGCGCGCGAAACATCCCACTCTCATACCGGAGCGCGCGCAGGCTTTACCGCCCCGCAATCCGCCCGCCCCATCCTGACGCGATCCCTGCAAGGAGCCTGACCATGGCCAAGCGCAAGCGCCTCTCCCCGTTCCGTTTCGAGACGGGGGCCGAAGCCGCCCCCGAGACCAAGTCGACCATTCCGACCTACCCGCTCGGCATCGCCCCGACCCGGACCATGCCGATCGCCGCCGTGGCGGGCGATGCGGCGGGGCGCGCCGCGCTCGACGAGATGGGCCGGACCTTGGGCGAGGCGCGGGCCGAGGGGCGGCTGATCCAGTGGCTGCCACTCGACGAGATCGACGCGGGCTATCTCATGCGCGACCGCATGGGCGCCGACGAGGAGGAGATGCAGACGCTGGTCGAGAGCCTGCGCGCGCGCGGCCAACAGATGGCGATCGAGGTGGCCGATCTGGGCGAGGGGGCCAGCCCGCGCTGGGGGCTGATCTCGGGCTGGCGGCGGCTCACGGCGCTGCGCCGGATCGCCGAGGAAGACGAGAAGGAGGGCCGGGTGCTCGCCATCCCGCGTTCGCCGCGAAACGCCGCAGAGGCCTATTGCGCCATGGTCGAGGAAAACGAGATCCGGGTCGGGCTGAGCCATTACGAACGCGCCCGCATCGTGGCGCGCGCCGCCGATGCCGGGGTCTACGAGGATGACGCTTCGGCCTTGCGCGCGCTGTTCGGCGCGGCGCCGCGGGCGCGGCGTTCCAAGATCGGCAGCTTCGTGCGGGTGGTGCGCGCGCTCGACGCGGCACTGCGCTTTCCCACGGCGCTCGGCGAAAGGCTGGGGCTCGAACTGGCCCGCCGCCTCGACGACGAGCCGGAGCTGGCCGAACGGTTGCGGCAGCGGCTGGCCGAGGCTGCGCCGCAGGAGGCCGCAACCGAGGCCGCGCTAATCGAGGCGGAGCTGTTTCGCAACGAAGCGCCCGAGGCCGCGAGCCAGGCCCGCCGCACGGCCCGCCCCGCCCCGATCGAGCTTCAGCCCGGCCTGTCCTGCCGCGAGACGCCCAAGGGGCTGCTGATCTCGGGCGAGTTGCTGGAGCGCGACGGGGTGCGCGAGCGCATTCTCGCGCTGCTGCGGGCCGAGATGGGGGGCTGATGTTTCGCGGGCGAAACGGTCAACAATGCTGACCGTTTCGCCCGCGAAACATCACTCGTCCTCGTCCGAGCCCATGTTCTCCTGATGCCGGGCGATCGCCGCCTCGACATCGTCGAAATAGACGAGCTTGCCGTTCTCGAGCACCACGCCGGCGGTGCAGAGCTTGCGGACTTGGTTCATCGAATGGGTGACAACCACCGCCCCCGCGGTCTTCATCCGTTCGAGGAAGACGAGCCGGCTCTTGCGCTTGAACACCGCGTCGCCGACGCTGGTCACCTCGTCGACGAGATAGGTATCGAAGGGGATGCCGATCGAGACGCCGAAGGCCAGCCGCGACACCATGCCCGAGGAATAGGTCCGCACGGGGGCGTGGAAATGCGGGCCCAGCTCGGCAAAATCCTCCACGAAGCCGGTCAGCGCCTCGGTGTCGACGCCGTAGATTCGCGCCACGAAACGGGTGTTCTGCGCGCCCGTCATCTCGCGGTGAAAGCTGCCCTTGAACCCCACGGGCCAAGACACGGTGCCCTCGCGGATGATCCGGCCGCCGGTCGGCTGGATCGTGCCGCCGATCATCCCCATCAGGGTCGATTTGCCAGCACCGTTGCGTGCGAGAAGCGCGACCGAGACACCGGTGGGAAAGGTGACCGAGGCACTGTCGATCACCACCTTGCGGCCCCAACGGGTCGGAAAGCTCTTGCTCAGGTTCTCCAGCCGGATCATCGCGGCGCCGGCCTCAGTTGCGGTCGCGCAGCGAGTAGTAGACCAAGCTGCCGATCGCCCAGGCGAGAAAGCCGAACAGCGCCACGATGCCGATCATCAACTCGCGCTGCGGAAACTGCGAGCGCTCGGCCAGCGTCGGCTGGATGTAGCTTGCGAGGTAACGGTTCTGCCGGTCGGCCTCGGCGCGGGCCGCGTCATAGGCCGACAGTGCGGCGGTATAGGCCTGCTCGGCGAATTCGCGGTCGACGCTGAGCCGCTCGAACTCGGAAATGGTGGTGGCGTAGCTGCCGCCGCCCGGCGCGCTGCCCTCGGCGCCGAATTTCTGGCGCTCCTCCTCGAGCCGGGCACGGATCACCTCGATGCGGCGCTGCGCCTGCGTCAGGCGGGGATCGGTCTCGCTGGTGTTGTCGCGCAGCAGGTCGAGCTCGATCAGCGCACCGGCGAGCTGCCCCTGAAGGGTGTTCAGAAGCCCCATCTGGCCCTGGATGTCGGCCGATGGATCAACAATCTGGTTTTCGACGCGAAACGCCGTCAGCGCCTCGCGCGCCTGCTTGAGCCGTTCCAGAGCCTGGTCGAGATCGAGCTGGGCGTAGCGCGTCGCATCCTCGCGCGCCACCGCCGAGAGCGCGTTGATGGTGCGCAGGCTCTCGTCGTAGATCGCCTCGGCGATGGCCTGCGCCTCCTGCGGATCAAAGGCCAGAACCCGTAGCTCCAGCAGACCCGCACCGGCATCGTAGGAGATCGACAGCATCCGGTCCCAGTAATCGACCAGATCCTCGATCGAGCCCTCGGGATCGAAGCTCAGCAGCGGGTCGGTCTCGTGATGGCGCGAATACATCGCACGCAGGTCGAGCCGCTGATCGATGCGGCGCACCATCTCCTGACTTCGAACATATTCATAGAGAATGTCGGAATCATGCGAGGCGCCGGAGCCGAGCGACGAGCCCAGGCCCCCCAGCAGGTCCGAAGCCGAGGTCATCTCCTCTGAGCGCACGGTGAAGCCCAGCGTCGAGGCGTATTGGTCGGCGGCGCGGGTGTAGAGATACCAGCTGGCCGCAGCCACCGGGGCCAGCACCATCAGCACGAAGGCCAGCCCCAGCCCCCAATGCCGTTTGCGGACCTTGGCCGCCGGCGCCAGGGGGCGCACCACCACCGGTTCGGCATCGGCCTCTGCCCGCGCCTTCGCGGCCTCGCGCTTGGCTTGCCGCGCTTCGCGGCGCAACTCGCGCTTGGTCTTGGGGCGATTGGCGGGGGCCGCCGCGGGGGGCAGAGTCCCGGCCGCCTTGGCATTGTCGGCACGGCGTGCCTGCCGGCGCAGCTGGCGCTTGGTCAGCGGAGGATTGCCCTCCTGCGTGTCAGGCACCGGCCGCAGGCGCGCCGTGCCCTCCTGCGAAGCCTTGGCATCGGGCGCCTCGTCCGGGCGGGGTTGGGAACTGGCCATGCGCGAAACCTTCTGCTCGGGCTGGGGCTGACACTAACGCCCCGAGCGGACAGGGGCCAGCGCCGCCCCGTGCAACCCGTCATTGCGTCCGCGCTGGCCCCTGAGTCCGTCGCGCAGGCCTGCCCACATCATTCGGTAATATTCGCCACGGCTTTCGGCCGGGCAACTGCGGCCACGCCGCCACCAGACCAGCGTGTAATAGGCCAAGGCCGCCGGAAACACGATCGGGCCCGCGGCCTCACGCGCGATCTGCACGCCGTTGCGGCAATGGTAGTAGATCTTCCACAGGGGCCGGTAGACGAAACCTTCGCCCATGGTGCTGCAATCATGGGCAAAGCGCAGCCCCGGCCACAGCTCGATCCTGAGCCCGGCCCGGCGCAGCCGGAGGCTGTAGAGCACGTCGTCGCCATAGAGGAACAGCCCTGCCTCGGGCCGCAGCCCCAATCCGCGCAACGCGCCCCGGCTGACGAAGAAGCCGACGAAGGAGGCGACGTCGAGCGAGCGGGCAGGGGCCCGGGGGGCGAGATCGGTATCGGTCACCTTGAACCGATCGCGCCCCCCGATCAGCGTGCGCGCGAGTACGCCCGCATGCCAGAACGGGTTGAGATTGGGCCGGTTCATCTCGCAAATCGTGCCGTTCGGGTAGAAGACCGCCGCCGCCACCGCGCCGAGCGCGCTGGGGCGGGTGTCATCCGCATCGAGCCCCGCCGCCTCCTCCCGGAACCGGGCGAGGCAGCCTGGCTCGGGCCAGGCGTCGTCGTCGAACAGCACGCACCATTCGACCGGGTCGTCCTCATTCATCGCTGCCGCCAGCCCCGCCGCGAAACCGCCCGCGCCGCCGCCGTTCTCGGCCAGCCGCAGCACCTGCAGCCGCGGATCGCGCCGTGCCGCGAGCCACTCCGCGGTGCCGTCGGTCGAGGCGTTGTCGATCACGTAGACGCGGTCGACCACTTCTTCCAGCACCCGGTTCAGGGTCTGCTTCAGGGCCTCCAGCCGGTTGTAGGTAACGATGACAGCTGCGAGACGGGTCAATGGGTCAGCTCGGATCGACGGTGAAGGCGGGCATGGCGCGCGCTTCGGCGCGGGCCGAGAGGAAGGTCTCGGCGGCGGTCATCGCCTCGCGGATCGTCACGTCCATGTCGAGGTAGCGGTAGGTGCCCAGACGGCCCACAAAGGTCACGTTCTGCTCGGCGCGGGCGCGCTCGACGTAATCCGACAGCAGCGCCTTCTCCTCGACGAGACGGATCGGGTAATAGGGGATGTCGTCGGGCCCGCATTCGCGCGAGGTTTCGCGGTAGAGCACCGAGCCTTCATGCTCTTCCCAAGGGCTGAAATGCTTGTGCTCGGTGATGCGGGTCTGCGGCACGTCGGCGTCGCCGTAGTTCATCACCGCGCAGCCCTGCCAGTCGCCCTGCGCGCGGAACTGTTCGAAATCGAGCGTGCGGTAGCCAAGCCGGCCCAGGTCGAAGCCATAGAAGCCGTCGAGCGGGCCGGACCAGAAGACGTGGTCCCACTGATCCGCCTGCGCGGGGTCGAAGCGGGTTTCCAGCCGCACGGTGATGCCCGGATGATCGAGGATGCGCTCGACCATGGCGGTGTAGCCATCCTCGGGCATGCCCTGGAAGCGGTGGAAGAAGTAGTTGTCGTCGTAGTTGAAGCGCACCGGCAGGCGCTTGAGGATCGAGGCGGGCAGCTCGGTCGGCGAGCAGCCCCACTGCTTCTCGGTGTAGCCCTTGAAGAAGGCCTCGTAGAGGTCGCGGCCGACGAAGGCGAGGGCCTGCTCCTCGAAGCTCTGCGGGTCGGTGATGCTCTTGTCGGCTTGGCTCTCGATGAAGGCGCGGGCCTCGTCGGGACGCATGGTCTTGCCATAGAACTGGTTGATCGTGTGCAGGTTGATCGGCAGCGAGAAGACCTGCCCCTGCGTGGTCGATTTCACCCGGTTCTTGTAGGGCAGGAAATCGGCGAAGCGGTTGACGTAGTCCCACACGCCTTCGTCGTCGGTGTGGAAGATATGCGGCCCGTAGACATGCACCATCACCCCGGTCTCGGCGTCGCGCTCGGTGTGGCAGTTGCCGGCGACATGGCTGCGGGCATCGAGGATCGTGACCTCGTGCCCGGCCTCGGCCAGCCTGCGCCCGATCACGGCGCCGGACAACCCCGCTCCTACCATCAACAGTTTGTCGCCCATGCGTCTTGTTCCCTTGGCCCGGCTCGCAGGCGCTTTACCGGGAAAAGCGCCGCGCGACCAGAAGCCAGATCGCGGCATGGCCGTAAGCCGTGCGGTTTTTGGCCAGTTCAGGGGGGTGCTGTGCTATGTTTGCCCAGGGAAGGCGACCCCGTTAGCCCGTGTGTGTTTCTTAGTACTCGGAAAGGACCGGCCATGACTGAAGTCCTCGTTCTAGCCGCCGACAACGGTACTTTGGGGCAGGAGCCCTATCTCGTGAATTCCGACGGCAGCGGCGTCAGCCTGCTGGCCGACATCAATCCGGGCGGCGACGCCAGTTTCACCGAGCCCGGCGCCATGTTGGGCAACCTGTTCCTGTTCGGCGCGACCGACGGCACCTCGGGCGAGGAGCTGTGGATCACCGACGGGACCAGCGGCGGCACGACGCGGCTCAGCGACATCGTCTTCGGGCCGGGATCGTCCAACCCGGACGACTTCATTACCGTGAACGGCCAGGTGTTTTTCGAAGCCTTCACCTTCGCTGCCGGGCGGGAACTCTGGGTCAGCGACGGCACCGGCGGCGGCACGATGCTGGTGCGCGACATCTTCCCGGGCGCCACCAGCTCGAACCGCAGCGAGTCCATCGCCTTCAACGGGGAGCTTCTGTTCAACGCCAATGACGGGGTGACCGGCTACAAGCTGTTCACCTCCGACGGCACCGAGCTGGGCACCACCATCGTCAGGGATTTCGCGCCGAACCTGAGCAACGGTGACATCGAACTCGATCCCAATGCCGAATTAGGCGGCTTCACCTTCATAGCAGCCGAGACCACGGCTGAGGGCGAAGAGCTGTGGAAGACCGACGGCACCACCGCCGGCACCACGCTGGTACGCGACATCAACCCGGGAGCCGGCCACTCCGTTCCCGACGAAATGACCCTGTTCAAGGGACGGATCTATTTTAACGCCCTCGACGGCACCAACGGCCAAGAGCTCTGGGTCAGCGACGGCAGCTTCGGCGGCACGCAGATTCTCAAGGACATCAATTTCGGGGCCGGAGGCAGCTCTCCCAACGATTTCACCGTCATCGGCGACCTGATGATCTTCAGCGCCATTGACGGTACCAATGGCAGGGAGCTCTGGGCCACCAATGGCACCGGGGCCGGCACCTCCATGGTGGTAGATATCAATCCCGGGGCCGGCTTTAGCAATCCGTTCGGCTTCACCCCGGTAGGGGATGGCAGCCGGGCCGTCTTTGCCGCCAATGACGGCTCCAATGGCGACGAGCTGTGGATCACCGACGGCACCGCGATCGGCACCATGCTGCTCAAGGACATCAACCCCGGCGCGGGCAGCTCGAACATCAACGACATCATCGCGGTCGGCGGGCTGGCCTACTTCACCGCCAATGACGGCACCAACGGTCAGGAGCTCTGGGTCAGCGACGGCACGGCGGCGGGCACCAAGCTGGTGCAGGACATCCGCCCCGGCGCTTTGGGTGCGAGCATCAACATCCTCGGCATCATGGACATCAACGGCGCGCCGACCGATCTCGGCCTGTCGAACGCACAGGTGAGCGAGAACGCCGCTCCCGGCACGGTGGTGGGCACGCTCTCGGCCACCGATCCCGACGGCGATCCGCTCGGTTTCGCGCTGAGCGACAACGCGGGCGGGCGCTTCGCGATCTCGGGCAGCAACCTCGTGGTAGCGGGCGCGATCGACTTCGAAGCGACAGAGGATCTCGGCGTCACCGTGGTGGTGAGCGATCCCTCCGGCGCCACCCAGACCGAGAGCTTCACCATCGAGGTGCTCGATGTGGCAGACGCCACCCCGGGACCGGACCGGCTGAGGGGCGGACCGGGCAACGACCGGATCGACGGGCTGGGCGGCAACGACCGGATCGACGGACTGGGCGGCAACGACACGCTGTTCGGCCGGGGCGGTCGCGACACGCTGCTGGGCCGGGCCGGCAACGACGATCTGTTCGGCAATGGCGGGCGCGACACGCTGCGCGGCCACAACGGTGCCGACGATCTGAATGGCGGCCGGGGCAACGACCAGATGTTCGGCGGCAACGGCAATGACGACATGAACGGTGGTGGTGGCAGAGACCGCATGCTTGGTGGCCGGGGCGCCGATGAATTGAACGGCGGTGGCAGGGCCGATACGCTGCTCGGCCAGGGCGGCCGCGACCGCATCGATGGCGGCGGCGGCAACGACGTGATCAATGGCGGCGGGGCGCGCGACATCATGAGCGGCGGTGGCGGGCGCGACGATTTCGTCTTTTCGGGCCGTGCACAGCGCGACCGGATCCTCGATTTCGACGTCAACCGCGACAGCATCGACCTGATGGCGCACAATGTCAGCTTCGACGATGTCGCGGTGCGCGACAGGGGCGACAACGTGCTTCTGGTGATCGACGGGGTGGGCCGGATCCTGCTCGAGGATCTCGAGCCGCGCCAGGTCAGCGCGAACATCTTCGACTTCTGAAGAGACGGCCTCTGCCTCCGGGCAGAGGCCAGCCGATGAGGCGGAGGAATGGCCCCGATTTGCCATGACTTCGCCGCGAACAGCACTGCCCAAGGGTGATTTATAATTACATCAATCACCCAGGGGTTTTAAAGATGCCGACCTACGAGGCTTCGCGACGCTGTTCGCGCTGAACACCGATACCTTCGCCTGTGACATCGAGAACGGCGTCCTCGAGGTTCGGCTCGGCAGCGCCCGCTTCTCCTATGGCGTGCTGCAGTACGAAGCCGGGTCCATACCGTCGATCGCGGTGGGTGGCGGCGTCACGCCGCGCGCGATGATCTTCGACGGGCGCGCCGTCATGGACAACGGCATGTTGGTGACCGAGGCCGCCTTGGGCGATCTGCATTGGGGCGCGGGACGCGAGACGCGGGTCATGGCGCTGAGGATGAGCGACTTTGTCATCGACGAGATCGATCCCGATTTCGACTTCAACTTTGACGGCATGGAGGTGCTCGCCGACATGGAGGCCGACGGCCGGATCACCGAAGGTTCGATGGCCGCCGGGTGCAGCTTCGACGCCTCCTTGCTGTTCGCCAACGACACTTCCGGCTTCTTGCGCCAGAGCGACGAAGGCATCTTGTTAGATTTCGGTTGCAAGGGCTCGGTCCTGATCGAGGATCTGTCGATCGACAGCATCGGCGCGCATATGGCGCTGGCCGGGGCGATCGAAATCTTCCGAGGCGCCGAACTCACGGTCCGGATCCTCCCGGGCCGTGACGCTCCGTGTTCGGAGCGGATCACAGCAGGTCGATCCGCTCCTCGAGCAGAGCGGGGCGGGCCAGCTCCTCGATCAGCAGGCGGTCGCCGCCGCCGAAATCGAGCAGCACGCCGCCGGGCTTGCGGCTGGCAAGGCTCTCCACGATCCACTCCGCTGTGCGGTCACCGCGCCACAGATCGGTGTCGAGCGCGATCCGGTCGCGCCCCCCGAAATCGGTGATGCGGTCTCGCCCCCCGTCGAAGACGAAGACATCCGCGCCGCCGCCGCCAATGAGCCTATCCCGGCCCGCCCCGCCCGAGAGCCGGTCCGCGCCCTTGCCGCCCGACAGCAGGTCGTGCCCCGGCCCGCCCAGCAGCGCGTCATTGCCGCCGCCGCCTTGCAACTCGTCGCGCCCGGCCCCGCCCGAGAGCCGGTCCGCGCCGCCGCCCCCCTTGAGAAGATCGCTGCCACCTTGGCCCGAAAGCCGGTCGTGCCCCGGCCCGCCGAGGAGCCTGTCGTCGCCGCCCTGTCCCTTGAGCAGATCGTCGCCACTGCCACCCTTGAGCCTGTCATCGCCCTTCTGGCCCCAGAGTCTGTCGTCGCCGCCCTCTCCCCTGATCAGATCCGCGCCCTTGCCGCCGCGCAGCAGGTCCGCACCGCCGCCGCCCAAAACTATGTCGTCGCCGCCGCGGCCGAAGAGGCTGTCCGCGCCGGCCCCGCCCTTGAGCCGGTCGTCTCCC
>NZ_JAMYXC010000078.1 GCF_024159025.1 Limimaricola litoreus | reverse complement strand
ATGCCCTCGGCCGAGGCCGCGATCTCCAGCCGCGTGACCGCGAGCCCGTCGAGCAGCGCGCCGCGCGGATCGCCGGGGCGCAGCGCCACATGGGCCTGCGCCCCCGCCGCGATCGCCGCCATGACCTGTCGGCGCAGCAGGGGCACGCCGTCGATCATCATGGAAAGCTTGTCGGGCCCGCGCATTCGCGCGGCGGCCCCGGCGGCGAGGATCAGCAGCGGAAACATGTGCAACTTCCCGTGACCAAGCGGCGTTGAAGCGAGGATGCCACGCGCAAGACAGCGGGGCCACAACAGGCCCGCGCCGACATGAGACGCGCCGCGCCGCAACGGAAGGAACCATGTTCTCCACGGTCCTGCGCAAGATCCACCGCCTGTCGCGCCGCCTCTGGGTGCGGGTGACGCTGATTTCCGGTCTCGCCTTCGTCGCGCTCGGCGCGGCCAAGCTCTTTGGCCCAATGATCCCCGAAGGATTGTCGGAGGTGATCGGCGCCGATGCGCTGAACCGGCTTCTGGACATCATCTCGACCTCGATGCTCGCGGTCACCACCTTTTCGCTGACGGTGATGGTCTCGGTGCACCAGTCGGCCTCCTCGCGCTGGACACCGCGGGCGCACCGGATGCTTCTGGCCGACACCACCACCCAGACCGTGCTGGCAACCTTTATTGGTGCCTATATCTATTCGCTGGCGGCGATCATCCTGCTCTCGACGCCCTATTACGGCGAAAAGGAGATCGTCACCCTCTACATTTCGACGCTGCTCGTCCTGGTGCTGATCGTCTTCGTGATCCTGCGCTGGATCATGCATCTGCAAGCCTTCGGCAGCCTCGTCGACACCACCGTGCGGATCGAGCGCCGGGCGCAGCAGGCCTTCGAGGCGCGCATGGAGCGGCCCTGTCTCGGGGGGCACGCGCTCGACCCCGGCGACATTCCCGGCACGGCGCGCCCCTTGCGGGCCGACCGCACCGCCTATGTTCAGGCGATCTACGAGGACAGCCTGCAGGCGGCGGCCGAGGAGCACGACGGACGGGTCTATCTTGTCGCACCGGTGGGTCGCTTCGTGCACGAGGGCGAGACCATCGCCCATCTTCTCGGCGGCGGAGAGGAAATGGAAAAGGCGGTGCGCGCCGCGATTCACATGGGCGAGCTGCGCACCGACGAGCAGGATCCACGCTTTGCGCTGATCATGCTGTCGGAGGTCGGCTCCAAGGCGCTTTCGGCCGGGATCAACGACCCGGGCACGGCGATCGACGTGATCGGCCGCATCGGCCGGGTCATCGGCTCCTATCGCGACGAGATGGCGCATGGGCGCGAAAAGGCCATCCACGACCGGCTCTGGGTGGTGCCGCTCGACCCGCGCGACCTGATGCAGGACGGCTTCGGCGCCATGGCGCGCGATGGCGCGTCCCAGGTCGAGGTGCTGATCTCCATGCTCAAGACGCTGGAGGCGCTCAGCCGCCACCCCGACACCTCCATCGCCCGGGCCGCGCGCAACATGGCGCATGAGGCGCTGTCGCGCGGCCGCGCCGCGCTCGAGTTCGAGCCCGACCGCGCGCGGCTTGCCCGCGCGGCGCCCGAGATGGCGGCGCGGCACTAGGCTCAGGGGATGATCCGGCTGTATTTCGTGCCCTCGAGCGTGGCGCCGACGCGCAGCCCGGTCTGCGCGAAGACTACCGCGATCACCGGCGAGAGCGAGGTGGTCGTCTCGGCGCGCAGCATCTCGCCGCGATCGTTGACCGCGTATTCGACATCCGCCCCCGCGGCCCAGCCCGGCGCGCGGCGAAAATCGCCCAGCGCGCGTTCGGTCATGAAGAACAGCACATGGCTGAACTGTTGCGCGCCGATCTGCAGCCCGGCGCTGGCGGTGGTGGCAGAGTAGTAGTCGACCACGCTGCGCCCGACCATCAGCGCGCCGCGGCCGTAAGCGCCGCCCAGGCCCAGGCCCACCTCGGTCATCAGCGGCATCACCAGCATGCCCTTGGACTGGGCCGCGAGCTCGCGGGTGCCCGGATAGCGGTCGTACATGTGGTCGAGCGTGCTCTGCACCCGCGCGTCGATGCGCGAGCCGCCGTCGCTGCCCACGCCGTTGCCGCAGGCCGCCAGAAGCCCGGTGGCGCCCAGACCGAGCGCAAAGCTCCGCCGCGTCGTCTTGTTCATGTCGCTGCCCCTCATGCGATGTCCTGCCGCCCTTGTGACCGGGCGATCGGGGCGAGCATAGGCCAGCCCGCCCGGGCTGTCATCCACCCGACGCGCCGGAGCGGCTCATCCAGCCATGATCCGCGCGGCGCGCGGGGCGAAATAGGTCAGGACCCCGTCGCAGCCCGCGCGGCGAAAGGCCAGGAGGCTCTCCATCATCACCCGGTCGCCATCGACCCAGCCATTGCGCGCCGCGCCTTCGATCATCGCGTATTCGCCCGAGACCTGATAGGCGAAGGTCGGCACGCCGTAGGCCTCCTTCACCCGGGCGCAGATGTCGAGATAGCTCAGCCCCGGCTTGACCATCACCATGTCGGCCCCCTCCGAAAGGTCCCGGCCCACCATGCGCAGCGCCTCCTCGGCATTGGCCGGGTCGATCTGATAGGTCTTCTTGTCGCCCTTGAGCGCGCCCGAAGCGCCGACCGCATCGCGGAAGGGGCCGTAGAAGGCGGAGGCGAATTTCGCGGCATAGCTGAGGATCGCGACATGTCCGTGCCCCTCGGCCTCGAGTGCTGCGCGGATCGCGCCGATCCGCCCGTCCATCATGTCCGACGGACCCAGGATGTCGGCGCCCGCCCGCGCCTGCGCCAGCGCCATCTTGACCAGCGCCTCGACGGTCGGGTCGTTGACGATCTCGCCATCGACGACAAAGCCGTCGTGGCCGTTGGCGTTGTAGGGGTCGAGCGCGATGTCGGTCATCAGCGCCATCTCGGGCACCGCGTCCTTGATCGCGCGGATCGCGGTGTTGGTGAGGTTGTCGTCCGACCAGGCCTCGGCGCAGTCCTCGGTGCGGCTTTCGGGGCCGGTATAGGGAAACAGGCACATGGCGGGAATGCCAAGGCCATGCGCCTCGCGCGCCGCTTCGACCGCGCGGTCGACCGTGAGCCGCGAGACCCCGGGCATGGAGGCGATGGCGCTTTCCTCGTCGCGCCCCGCCTGAAGGAAGATCGGCCAGATCAGGTTGTCGGGCGTCATCGCCGTCTCGCGCGTCATGGCGCGCAAAGCCGGGGTCCGGCGCAGGCGGCGCGGGCGCGAGAGCGGGTAGGGGGCGGCGAAGGGCTGCGGCATCGAGGCGTCTCCCGGGCGGGGTTTTCATATCACAGCACGGGGGTGGCACGGTTTGCCGCGCCTCACAAGTCTGGGCATCCGCGCGGCCCGCCGATAGGTTCCGCCCGAGCGACCAACCGGATGACCTGCGCGTGACACTGACACAGACCATCTTCGAAGTGATCGACATGCGGTCCTTCTCGAATCTGTGGTTCTGGATCATGCTGGCCCTGATCTGGTCGATGACGAGCCACCGGGTGATCGGCGTGCCCTTCGACATGGTGGCCCGTGCGCGGCGCTTTGGCGGGCAATCCGAGCGCGATCTCCTCGATCTGGTTCGGATCAACGTCAACCGGATGCTGCATCTCGCCCATGTCGCCGGAAGCTGGCTGATCGGGCTGATGGCCTTCGGGCTCAGCTCGCTGGTGCTGCTGGCCTTCTGGTACGACGTCGAATTCGCCCAGGCCGTGGTGCTGATCGCGATCCCGCTGTGCCTGGTCACGCTGATGCGTTTCGCGATGGCGCGGCGGATCGCCGCGGAACAGCCCGACGTGCAGGCGCTGTGCAAGCGCCTCGCGCGGCATCGTTTCTGGGTTCAGGTGATCGGCATGATCTCGATCTTCGTGACCGCAATGTACGGCATGTACCAGAACCTTTCGGTCGCGCCGGGGTTCTGATCCTTCGGGATGCTTGACAGCGCCCGCCCGAAAGGTAGGTCAGCGCAATGGTAAAGACGAACGGCAGCAGGATCACGGTTTCGGGTGCGCCCGAAGGCTTCGACGCAACGCTGGTCCTGCAGGAGGTCGAGAAGGCCGCGGGCCCGGTCATCCATGTCGCCCGCGATGACAAACGCATGGCGGCGATGCGCGCGGCCATCGCCTTTTATGCCCCCGACCTGCCGGTCGTCACCTTCCCGGCCTGGGATTGCCTGCCCTATGACCGCGTCTCGCCCGCGGCCGAGATCTCGGCCGCGCGCATGGCCGTTCTGGCGGGGCTCATGCAGGGCATGCCCGAGCGCTTCGTGCTGCTGACCACGCTCAACGCCGCGACCCAGCGTGTGCCCGCCCGCGCGACGCTGCGGGACGCGGCCTTCACCGCCCATGTCGGAGACCGGATGGACGAGGCGGCGTTGCGCGCGTTTCTCGTGCGGATGGGCTTCACCCAGAGCCCGACGGTGACCGAGCCCGGCGATTACGCGATCCGCGGCGGCATCATCGACATCTTCGCCCCCGGACAGGGAGGGCCGGTCCGGCTCGACATGTTCGGCGACGTGCTCGACGGCGCGCGCCGCTTCGACGCCGCGACCCAGCGCACCACCGAAAAGCTCGACCGGATCGAGCTTGCCCCCGTCTCGGAGGTGATCCTCGACGAGGCGGCGATCACCCGGTTTCGCCAGTCCTACCGGATCGAGTTCGGGGCCGCGGGCACCGACGATCCGCTCTACGAGGCGGTGACGGCGGGGCGCAAGCACGCAGGGATGGAGCATTGGCTCGGCTTTTTCCAGGACGATCTGGAAACGCTGTTCGACTACCTGCCCGGCGCGCCGGTGACGCTCGACGACCAGACCGCCCCGCGCCGCGACGCGCGTTGGACATTGGTGTCGGATGCCTATGAGACCCGCCGTCATGCGCTCAAGCAGAAGGGGCGGATGGACTCGGTCTACAAGCCCAGCCCGCCGGATCTTCTCTATCTCGACGACGACGCCTGGATCAAGGCGACCGAGGGGCGCCGGGTTCTGCGCTTTGCCCCGATCCAGCAGGCCACCGGCCCCGGCGTGATCGACGCGGGCGGGCGTATCGGGCGCAACTTCTCGCCCGAGCGTCAGCAGGAGAGCGTCAGCCTCTTCACCGCACTGGCGACCCATGTGAAGGACCGCATGAAGGCCGGGCCGGTGGTCATCGCCTCCTATTCCGAGGGTGCGCGCGAGCGGCTCTCGGGGCTGATCGAGGACGAGGGTCTGACCGAGACGATCCATGTACGCGACTGGACCGGCGTCGGCAAGCGCGGGCTGCACCTCGCCGTCTGGCCGCTGGAGCATGGCTTCCAGACCGAGGACGCGACCGTCATCTCCGAGCAGGACGTGCTGGGCGAGCGGCTCATCCGCCGTGCGCGCAAGAAGCGCCGGGCCGACAACTTCCTGACCGAGGCGCAATCCTTGAGCGCCGGCGACCTCGTGGTGCATGTCGATCACGGGGTGGGCCGCTACCACGGGCTCGAGGTGGTCACCGCCGCCGGGGCCGCGCATGAATGCCTGCTGCTGGAATACGCCGAGAACGCCAAGCTCTACCTGCCGGTCGAGAACATCGAGCTTCTGAGCCGCTTCGGCCACGAGGAGGGGATGCTCGACAAGCTGGGTGGCGGCGCATGGCAGGCCAAGAAGGCCAAGCTCAAGGAGCGCATCCGCGAGGCCGCCGACCGGCTGATCCGCATCGCCGCCGAGCGCGCGCTGCGCAAGGCGCCGAGGCTCATCCCGCATGACAGCATCTGGGAGCAGTTCCTCGCGCGCTTTCCCTATGACGAGACCGAGGACCAGCTTCAGGCCATCGAGGATGTGCTCAACGACATGGAGTCGGGCCATCCGATGGACCGGCTGATCTGCGGCGACGTGGGCTTCGGCAAGACCGAGGTGGCGATCCGCGCCGCCTTCGTCGCCGCCATGTCGGGCGTGCAGGTCGCGGTGATCGCGCCGACCACGCTGCTGGCGCGCCAGCATTACAAGAACTTCGCCGAGCGCTTCCGCGGCTTTCCGATCAACGTGCGCCCGCTCTCGCGCTTCGTCTCGGCCAAGGAGGCGTCGCAGACCCGCGCCGGCATCGCCGACGGCACGGTCGACATCGTCGTGGGCACACATGCGCTCCTTGCCAAGAGCGTCAAGTTCCGCGACCTGGGGCTTCTCGTCATCGACGAGGAGCAGCACTTCGGCGTCAGCCATAAGGAGCGGCTAAAGGCGCTGCGCACCGATGTGCACGTGCTGACCCTCACCGCGACGCCGATCCCCCGCACGCTGCAGATGTCGCTCACCGGCGTGCGCGATCTGTCGATCATCGGCACGCCCCCCGTCGATCGCCTTGCGATCCGCACCTATGTCAGCGAATTCGACGCCGTCACCGTGCGCGAGGCGCTCTTGCGCGAACGCTTCCGCGGCGGGCAGAGCTTCTTCGTCGTGCCGCGCGTCAGCGATCTGCCGGAAATCGAGACCTTCCTCAAGGAGGAGGTGCCCGAGGTCTCCTATGTCGTGGCGCACGGCCAGATGGCGGCGGGCGAACTCGACGAGCGCATGAACGCCTTCTACGACGGGCGCTACGACGTGCTCCTCGCCACGACCATCGTGGAATCCGGCCTCGACATCCCGACCGCCAACACCATGATCGTGCACCGCGCCGACATGTTCGGCCTCGCCCAGCTCTACCAGATCCGAGGCCGGGTCGGGCGCTCCAAGACCCGCGCCTACGCCTATCTGACCACCAAGCCGCGCGCGCCGCTGACGCCCGGCGCGGAAAAGCGGCTGCGCGTGTTGGGCAGCATCGATTCCTTGGGCGCGGGCTTCACGCTGGCCAGTCAGGATCTCGACATTCGCGGCGCGGGCAGCCTGATCGGCGAAGAGCAGTCGGGCCAGATGCGCGAGGTCGGCTTCGAGCTGTATCAGCAGATGCTGGAAGAGCAGATTTCGAAGATCCGTTCCGGCGAGGCCGAGGGGCTGTCGGAGAACGAGGGCCAGTGGGCGCCGCAGATCAACCTCGGCGTGCCGGTGCTGATCCCCGAAGACTACGTCCCCGACCTCGATGTGCGGCTGGGCCTTTACCGGCGCCTGTCGGAGCTGACCACCAAGGTCGAGCTGGAGGGCTTCGCCGCCGAGCTGATCGACCGCTTCGGGACGTTGCCAAAGGAGGTCAACACGCTGATGCTGGTGGTGCGCATCAAGGCGATGTGCCTGCGCGCCGGGATCAGTCATCTCGACGGTGGCCCCAAGGGCGCGACCATCCGTTTCCACAATGACAAGTTCGCCTCGCCGGAGGGGCTGGTCGAGTTCATCCAGGACCAGAAGGGCCAGGCCAAGGTGAAGGACAACAAGATCGTCGTGATGCGCGACTGGTCCAAGGAAGCCGACAAGATCCGCGGCGCCTTCGGCCTCGCCCGCGAGCTGGCCGAGAAGGTCAAGGCAGCGAAGAAGGCGAAAGCGAAAGTCTGATAACGCAGTCCATGTCAACTTTGGACCGCACTCGTATGATTACGCTCGTTATTCCCTGCTTCAGCGAGGCGGGGAACATCGAGGCTCTGGTGCAAGAGGCCTTCGACCTTCTGCCCGAGACGCTGCTCGAAGAGCTGATCGCCACGCTTAACGGCGACGGGTAGAACCCGTCCGGCGACATCGCCGCATTGGTCACGGTGTATGACAGCCAAGGGCCGTAGCTGGTCGGCGGCGTGCGCGCCAAGCGGCGCGACACATGGTCCAGGCGCACCGCCTCGAAGCTGGCCAATGGGCTGCGCCGCAGGATCCTGCGCGAAGACTGCCCTGATACCGGCTGCGGGCTGAAGGTGTTCGAGCGCGATCGCCATCTCGCCTTGCCGTTCTTTCACGGGCAGCACCGCTATCTCCCAGCACTGTTCAGGGCCTACGGCGCGACCACGGCCTATGTGCCGGTGGGCGACCCAGCCCGCAGGCACGGGGCCTCGAACTACACCAACTGGCAGCGCGGCTTACAAGGCATTCCCGATCCGATGCCCACCTCGCGGCTGATGATCGGCACGACGCTGGCCGGGGCCGCGTGGCTGGTCGTCGGGCTGCCGCGGTTCGGAGTAATCGACGTGGCGCTGAGCCTCTAGCCTTGGGCGATCTGGGCGCGGATGTCGGCGATGACCTGTACCCAGGTCTCCTTGGTCTGCGCGCCCGGCACCGCATGGCGCTGCGCCACGATGAAGGTCGGTACGCCGGTCACGCCCATCTCGCGGCTATGCGCATCGCGCGCGCGGATGTCTTCGAGATCGGCGTCGCCCTCAAGCAGGCGGCGCACCACGGCAGCGTCCATTTCGATGCTGTCGGCGATGTCCGAAAGCACGTCATGATCGCCGATGTCGCGGCCATCGGTGAAATAGGCCTTGAACAGGGCGCTGACCGCCGCGGTCTGGCGCCCCTCGATCCCGGCCCAATGGATCAGACGATGCGCGTCGAGCGTGTTGGGCGTCGTCGCGATCCGGTCGAGGTTGAGCGCGAGCCCGGCCCCGGCGGCGCGTTCGACGATCGGCGCATAGGCCTGCGCCGCGCCCTCCTTGCCGCCGAACTTGGCCTCCAGATAGGCGCGCCGGTCCATGCCGCCCATGGGCATGTCGGGATTGAGCTGGAACGGGTGCCACTCGATGGTGAAGGGGTGATCGGGGATCTCGGCCAGCGCCGCGTCGAGCCCGGCCTTGCCGATCCAGCACCAGGGGCAGATCGGATCGGAAAGGATATCGAGTTTCACCATGGCGCGGCCTCACTGCTGTGTCGCCCGCCAGCTAGCCGCCCCGGGAGGCTGTTGCAAGGCCGGGGCCGCGGCGTGTATGTCGGCGGGCATGTCCGAAAGCCAGACCCGACCCGGATCGCTGATCCGCATCGCGCGCGAAAGCGGCGCTTCCGAAACCGCGCCGCCGCTCGATCTCGGCCCGCGGGTGCGCGATCTGCGCCGCGCCCAGGGCTGGACGCTGGAGCAGGCGGCCCGCCGGGCCGGGCTCGCGCGCTCGACCCTGTCGAAGATCGAGAACGGGCAGATGTCGCCCACCTATGATGCGCTCAAGAAGCTGGCCCTGGGCCTCGGCATCACCGTGCCGCAGCTCTTCACCCCGCCGCGGCGCGAACAGGTCATGGGGCGCATGGTGACGACGCGCGCGGGCGAGGGCGCCGGCCAGATCACCGCGACCTACGAGCACGAGCTGTTGGCCGAGGGGCTGCGCGCCAAGCGGATGCTGCCCTATCGCGCGCGCATCCGCGCCCGCAGTTTCGAGGAATTCGACGGCTGGGTGCGGCATGACGGCGAGGAATTCCTCTACGTGCTCACCGGCACGATCCGCCTGCTGACCGAATTCTACGAGCCGGTCGAGATGAAGCGCGGCGACAGCGCCTATTACGACGCGGCCATGGGCCACAACGTGATCTCGACCAGCCCGGAGGACGCGACCATCCTGTGGGTCACCTCGCTGGACTGAGGCCTAGTTGTCGTCGCGCCCGTCCTTGCTGTCGTCGTCGCCGAACTCGCTGTCGTCGCTGTAGGCATCCTCTCCGGGGTGCATCGAGCGGGCCGAGGCGATGATGCGCTCGTTGTCGCGGGTCTCGTCCATCACCGCATCCGCCGGATCGGTGCCCTCTAGCCATTCCGACACCTCGTCGCGTGCGTCTTCGCGGCTCATGCCGCTGACTTCGCACAGGTGATCGAGAAAAGGCCCAAGCTCGCCTTCGGTGGCCTCGACCTCATCGCTGTCGAGATCCGGCCACTGGGTCAGGATATTGGGCACGAAAGCGTGCCAGTGCTTGGCCACATGGCTCCATTTCATCGCGGGTCTCCTCATGCTGCCCGATGTCTTGTGGCGGCAACGGAAAGGGGGCGGACCGGGTTCCGGTCCGCCCCCTTTGAGGGTGCACGAAGTATCCCGCGCTCAGAGCGCCATATCGACCACGCCGAGCCCGAGCTGCGCCGTGCCGACGGCGGCGTTGCCCACGACCCTGACGGGCGTGCAGGCGGCCGTCAGCCCCAACATGGCGAGAAGCAGGGCCGCGCGCCTCATTGGCTGCTCTCCGCATCCGCCTCGGCGCCGGAGGTCTCGCCCGTGGCCTCCTCGTGCCACCAGACATCGGGCTGCCAGCCCGGCCAGTCCCCGAACACCGGGATATACTCGGGATGGTGCAGATCCGCGTCATAGGCGATGCGGCTGATGTTCCACTGGTAGATCGGGATCACGTAGCGCCCCGCGGTCAGCACCCGGTCGAGCGCCTTGGCCGCGGCGAAGAAATCGTCCTGGCTCTCCGAGGTGAGCAGCAGCTCGATCAGCCCGTCCACGGCCGGGCTCTTGACGCCCATGGCGTTGCGCCCGCCGGGCGTGTCGGCGGCCTCCGCGCCCCAATAGGCGTATTGCTCGTTGCCCGGCGACAGCGACAAGCCGCGGCGGAAATAGGTCATGTCGAAATCAAAGGCGTCGGTGCGCTCCTTGAACTGCGCGCTGTCGACCTGCGTGACGGTGGGCGTCACGCCGATCCGCTCCAGCGCCTGGACATACATGTCGATGATCGCGGCGTTCTCCGAGCCGCCGGTTTCGAGCAGGATGTCGAAGGCAAAGGGCTCGCCTGTCGCCTCGTTGGTCAGCACGCCGTTCTGGATCACCCAGCCCGCGCTCGACAAAAGCGCCAGAGCGGCGGCCGTGCCCTTGCGGTTGCGCTCGGAGCCGTCGGCCACGGGCAGGGCATAGCCCTCAAGCGCGCCCTCGGGCAGATCTTCTTCCCAGCGCAGCAGGAACTCCCTCACGCGGCCCTCGGCGGGACCCTCCTCCATGCCCAGCGGCGAGTTGGAGAAATATGAGGTGATGCGCGGCTGCGCGCCGCCGGTCATCGCCTCGTTGATGAATTCGAAGTTGAAGGCTTCGATCATCGCCTGGCGCACGCGCCAGTCCTCGAACACCGGCTTGCGGGTGTTCATCACGAAGCCGGTCATGCCCGAGGGGCGGCCGTGCTGCAGCTCCTCGAGCACCACCTCGCCCGAGCGCACGCGCGGGAAGTCGTACTGGCTTTCCCAGCGCGCGACGTTGAACTCGCGGGTGAAGTCGGTCTCGCCGGTCTTGAAGGCTTCGAAGGCCGCCGTCTCGTCGCCGAAGAACTCCAGCCGGATCTCGTCGAGCACGTTGGTGCCGCGCCGGAACGGGATGTCGGCGCCCCAGTAATCCTCGTCGCGCTTGAGCGAGATGAAGCGACCCGCCTCGAAATCCTCGATCACATAGGGGGCCGAGGTGATCGGCACGGTGTCGAGCCCGCTCTCGGCAAAGGATTTGCCTTCCCATTGCGCCTTCTTGAGAATCGGCCGCAGCCCGGCGAGCAGCGCCAGCTCGCGGTCATCGGTGTTGAAAGTGAGGCGCACCTTGCGCTCGCCGGTCTCCTCGATGCTCTCGACCTTCTCCCAAAAGCCGATGTAGCGCGGATGGCCCTCGGTCCCGAGCGTCTCGAAGGACCAGATCACGTCCTCGACGGTGACGGGGCTGCCGTCGGAGAACTTTGCCTCCGGGTGCAGCGTGAACTCGACCCAGGAGCGGTCTTCGGCCGTCTCCACCGATTCCGCGAGCAAGCCGTAGAGGGTGAAGGGTTCGTCGAGCGTGCGGCCCATCAGGCTTTCGCCGGTCAGGTAGCTCAGCTGCCAGGGCACCGAGCCTTTCAGGATGTAGGGGTTCAGGCTGTCGAAGCCGCCGACCTCGGCGGTGGCCATGCGCCCGCCCGTGGGCGCGTCGGGATTGGCATAGGGCAGGGCGGTAAACCCTTCTGGCAGCGCGGGTTCTCCGTACATGGCGATGCCGTGCGACGGCTCGGCCTGCAACGCGGCGGCGCTGCACAGAACGGCGATCGCGCTACCTTGCAGCAATCCGGGCAGCAGTTTGGTCATGGGTCGTGTCATCTTCGGGATAGCCCCCTGTCGGTTCGGTTTCTTGACCAGATTTGTAGTTGAAGAAAACCGTATAGCCCCCCCTGATCTTTATCAAACTTTTAGCTTGGAGGACGGCGGGGAAAGGCTTATAAGAGAGTCACTGCTCGATAGGTTTCTTGCCTGTATGAAACCTGCCTCATAACTCAACGCCCGCCTTGTGCGGGCGTTTTTTTTGGGGCTGTGATGAGATCTGGCAGGCTTGGGGATCGGCCGCTCAATACGGCGGCGCTACCGCTTCGTGCCACGTTTATCAAGGGGTTGCGGGAGATAGTGCTTCGCTTTGCCGCCGCGCCGCGCCACAATCTGCAGCAGATCACAGCAGCAAGGACAGCCAAGATGCATCTCAAGGGCAAGACCGCGATCGTCACCGGATCGAACTCGGGAATCGGTCTGGGTGTGGCGCGCGAGCTGGCGCGGGCCGGGGCGGATGTGGTTCTCAACTCCTATACCGACCGCGACGAGGACCATGCGCTTGCGCGGGAAATCGCCGATGCCCATGGCGTTGCGGCCCGTTACATCGCAGCCGACCTCTCCGACGGGGCGGCCGCGCGCGGGTTGATCGAGGCCGCCGGGCGCTGCGACATCCTCGTCAACAACGCCGGGATCCAGCATGTCGCGCCGATCGAGGAGTTTCCGGCTGTCAAGTGGGATGCGATCATCGCCATCAACCTCAGCTCTGCCTTCCACACCACCGCCGTCGCCCTGCCGATGATGCGCGAAGCGGGCTGGGGCCGGGTGATCAACATCGCTTCCGCCCACGGGCTCACGGCCTCGCCCTACAAGGGCGCCTATGTCGCGGCCAAGCACGGCATCGTCGGCTTCACCAAGGTCACGGCGCTCGAGACCGCGCGCGAGCCGATCACCGCCAACGCCATCTGCCCGGGCTACGTGCTGACACCGCTGGTCGAGGCGCAGATCCCCGACACGATGAAGAAATACGACATGGGCCGCGACGAGGTGATCGAGAAGGTCATGCTGGAGCGCCAGCCGTCCAAGGAGTTCGCCACCACCGAGCAGCTCGGCGGCACCTGCGCCTTCCTGTGCTCGGACGCGGCGGCACAGATCACCGGCACCACGATCAGCGTGGACGGCGGCTGGACGGCGCTGTGATCCGCCTGAGCCTCGCGCTGCAGGGCGGCGGCGCGCATGGCGCCTTCACCTGGGGCGCGCTGGACCGGCTCCTATGCGAAACCGATATCGAAATCGCCGCGATCTCGGGGACCTCGGCGGGGGCGATGAACGCCGCGGCCCTCAAGGCCGGATGGGCGCAGGGCGGCCCCGATGGGGCGCGCAAGGCGCTGGCCGGTTTCTGGGGCCGGGTCGGCGCGATCACCGATGCGCGGTGGTCGGATTGGATCTCGGCGATGGCGCCCACCGCTCCGGCGCTGGCACGGGCGATCGAATGGTCGCCCGCCTACAAGGCCTTCGAGCTGACGACGCGGATGATGTCGCCCTATGCCTATGGCCCGATGCTGCGCAATCCGCTCGAGCGCATCCTGCGCGAGCTGTCCTTCGACGCGGTGCGCGGGCCCAACGGACCTGCGCTCTTCATCGGGGCGACCAATGTGCGCTCGGGCAAGATCCGGGTGTTTTCGGGCGCGGAGCTGAGCCCCGAGGCGATCCTCGCCTCGGCCTGCCTGCCGACGCTGTTTCGCGCGGTCGAGATCGACGATCCGGCCACCGGGCGTCGCGAGGCTTATTGGGATGGCGGCTATACCGGGAATCCCGCCCTCTTTCCGTTGTTCGACAAGGACTTGCCGGATGATGTTCTGATCGTGAACATCAACCCGCTCTACCGCGAGGAGCTGCCCGACGACAGCCCCGCGATCCAGAACCGCATCAACGAGATCAGCTTCAACTCCTCCTTGCTGCGGGAACTGCGCGCGGTTGATTTCGTGCGCCGCCTGCTCGACGAGCAAAGGCTTCCCGAGGGGGCGATGAAACGGGTGCTGCTGCACATGGTGAGCGACGACGCGCTGATGAACGATCTCAATATCGCCACCAAGGCGATCCCCGCACCGGTGATCCTGGCAAGGTTGCGTGACGCGGGCTCGAAGGCGATGGAGGCGTTCCTCGCGGCGCACAAGTCCGATCTGGGGCGGCGCGATACGGTGGATCTGCGCGCGATGTTCGCCGGACCCTAGCGCCCGGCCGTGCCGCTGCGCAGCACCGAGACCTCCTCGATCACCTCGGCGCCGTCCCTGGGGCGCATGCGGTCGGGCGGTGTCACCAGCCCCGCCGAGATCACCAGCTTGGCCGCGTCCTCGACCGACATGTCGAGCACCGTCACCTCCGCGCGCGGCAAAAACAGCAGGAATCCCGAGGTCGGGTTCGGCGTCGTAGGCAGGAATACCGTGACGATGTCGCCCTCGGCGGGCAGGCGGCGCAGCACCTCGCCCTTGGCCGAGGTGGAGATGAAGGCCAGCGCCCAGATCCCCTTGCGTGGATATTCGATCAGGCAGGCCTGGTCGAAGCTGGTCTCGGTCTGGGCGAAGACCGTCTCGGCAATCTGTTTGAGGCCCGAGTAGATCGAACGCACCACGGGCATCTGCGCCACGAGGCTTTCGCCCATGCGCAACAGGCTGCGCCCGACGAAGCCCTTGGCCAGCGCGCCGACGAGAAAAGTGAACAGGATGAAGAAGATGACGCCGACGCCGCGCAGGTTGATCCCGATGTATTGCTCGGGATTGAAGCGGTTGGGCACGAAGGGCAGCACCCAGCTGTCGATCCAGCCGACCAGCGTCCAGATCAGCCAGACGGTCAGCCCGATCGGCGCGATCACCACCACGCCGGCGATGAAGTTGTTGCGCAGCAGGCCGATCAGCCGGCGGCGGCGCGGGGGCTCGCCCGGAGATGGCGGCAGGATAGGCGGGCGGGTCACTGGTGGCTCGTCCTTCTGGCGCGCGTCAGGCTCGGAGCCTATGTAATGCCGCCCCCGCGCCCCGGCAATGGCGCGGGGGCGCGGCGCGTCGCCTATGGGCGCTGCTTGTTCAGTTCGATGGCGATGGCGGCACCGAGACGGGCATTGTTGAGCACCAGCGCGATGTTGCTCTCGAGCGAGCGGCCCTCGGTCAGTTCGAAGATCCGGCCCAAAAGGAAAGGCGTCACCGCCTTGGCGGCGATGCCCTGCGCCTCGGCCTCCGACAGCGCCTGCTCGATCACCGGGCGCAGCTCTTCGGCCGGGATCTCGGCCTCGGCGGGGATCGGGTTCGCGACGATCTGGCCGCCATCGAGGCCCATCGCGCCGCGCATCCGCGCCGCCTTCGCGATCTCGGCGGCGCTGTCCATGCGCAAAGGCGCGGGCATGTCCGATGTGGCCGACCAGAAGGCGGGCAGCACGTCCTGACCGTAAGCGATGACCGGCACGCCCAGCGTCTCCAGCACCTCGAAGGTCTTGGGCAGATCGAGGATCGCCTTGGCGCCCGCCGCCACCACAGTCACCGGCGTCTTCGCGAGCTCGTGCAGGTCGGCGGAGATGTCGAAGCTCGCTTCGGCCCCGCGATGCACGCCACCGATGCCCCCTGTGGCAAAGACCTCGATGCCTGCGAGCCGGGCCGCGATCATCGTCGCGGCGACGGTGGTGGCACCATTGCCGCCGCGCGCGAGACAGGCGGCGAAATCGGCGCGCGACAGCTTGGCCACGTCGCTGGCCTGGCCGAGCCGGTCGAGCTCATCCTCGGTCAGCCCGACATGCAGCCGGCCATCGAGGATCGCGATGGTCGCGGGCACGGCGCCGGCCTCGCGGATCTCGGCCTCGACGCGGCGCGCGGTCTCGACGTTCTGCGGAAACGGCATGCCATGGGTGATGATCGTGCTTTCGAGCGCGACGAGCGGACGGCCTTGGGCGCGGGCTTCGGCGACCTCGGGGGAATATTGGATGTCGATCACAGCGGGTTGTCTCCGGATACATAGGTGGCCGCGGCGGTCAGCGCGCGGGCAAGGGCGGCGGCGGGGTCCATACCCTCGGCCTCCGAGGCGATATGCGCCGCCATGAAGGTGTCGCCCGCGCCGGTGACGCGGGTGACGAGTACCTCTGGCGGCGCCTGGGTGATGACGGCGTCGGTGGTGGCCACGGTGGCGGCGCGGCCCCCGTCGGTGACGAGCGCGCGATGCGCGCCGCGCGCCACCAATGCGCGGGCGGCGGCCTCCGAGCTGTCGAAGCTCGCGTGGCACAAAAGCCCCGCCTCTTCGAGATTGACGTAGAGCGTCGCCGTCGGATGGCCCATCAGCGCCAACAGGCGCTCGGCCTTGCCGGGGCTGGCGGGGGCCACGCGCAGATCGGCACGGGCAAAGAGATCCGACGTCGCGATCTGGGTCAGAAGCTCGGTGGTGAGATTGCCGTCGAGCGCCACCAGCCCGCCCCATGGCGCCTGCGCCGAGCCGAGCCGCCCGTCGCCCAGGGGGCGCAGGATCTTGTCGCCCGCCTGTTCGAGGGAATGGGCGTCGGCGATGGCGGCAATGAGGCCGTTCGCCCCCTCGATCGCCATGTAGATGTCGGTGGGCAGGTCGTCGGAGCGGTAGAGGTGATCGACCACCATGCCCATGCGCGCGGCCTCGGCGGTGAGCTCGTCGCCCTCCGCGTCGCGGCCCAGCGCGCTCAGCAGCGCCGGGCGCAGCCCGAAGCGGACCAGCGTCATGGCGATGTTCATTGCGACACCGCCGGGCAGGCGGTGAATGCGGCCGGGCACGTCGGAGCCGATGCGCATATGGCTGGCCGTACGTCCGATCACGTCCCACAGGACGGAGCCGATGCACAGGATGTCGGGGGATCTCTCGGTCATGTGACGGGTGTGCCGCAGCCCCGCGCTCCGGTCAATCGGGAACGGCGAAGCTCAGCGCCGCCCAAAGGCTTTCCCATACGGTATCCGTGCGCGCGGCGATCCCCGCCTCCGGTTCGCGCAGCACCACCGCGCTGGCGAGGTAATCATGCCCGGGCTTGACCGGCAGCACCGCCACGCCGTTCTCATTCGTGCGCAGCAGGATCTCGGTCACCTCGCCCTCGGGCGTGCGCTCGTACAGCTCGACCTGCACCGCGTCGCGCGTCTCCTCGCCGTAGAAGAGCTGCACGCGCATCCCTTCGGACAGATCGCCCGTATAGGGATTGTCGAGCGCCACCAGCTCGGTCTCAAGCCCGAAGCGCCGGTCTTCGCCCTCGCCCTCGCCGACGGCGACGAGCGCCTTGGAATAGCGGGTGAAGAGCTCGGAAAATCCTGCCTCAGGCAGGCCGCGTGCCTCGTGGTCGCGCGCCACCGCGCCGAGATCCTTCTGCACCACGAACTTGTCGAAGGTGGCGCGCTCCTCGTAGGTGACCTTGTTGAGCGTCGAGACATAGACCGCCACGACGAGCCCGTCCTCGCCCATCACCTGGTCGATCGCGGGGCGCGCGCCCAGCCGCGAGGCGACCGGGGCGAGCGTGCCGTTCTGCGCGAGATCGAAGCGGGTAAAGCGCTGCGGCAGAAAGGCGAAATCGACCCCGGCGAACTCGCTTCCGTTGACAAGCTTGGCCTGCAACGTATCGTCCGGCGCGATCTGCCATTCGAGCGGTTCGATCCAGAATTCATGCGCCGCGACAGGCGTGGACAACAAGGCGAGGCAGATGGTTATGATGCGCATTCACGGGCTCCTAGGGGTATGGGCGAGGGTGATCCTCCTGGCCCTTGTGTCAAGCCTCGCCGCCGGGATGGCCCTGGCGCACGAGGTGCTGCCCGCAATCGCCGACATGGAGCGCGAAGGCGACAGGCTGGCCTTCATCGTCGAGGCGCCGCTCGAAGGCTATGTCGCGGGGATCGATCTGGGCGCGGTGGAGGATACCGACGCCGCGCCTCAGGCCGAGACTTACGACGCGCTGCGCGCGCTCGATGCCGAGGCGATGGAAGCGCGGTTCCGCGCCTTCTGGCCCGACATGGCCGAGCGGATCGAGATCCTCGTCGATGGCGCGCGCGTCGTCCCCGTGCTCGAGGCCGTGGAGGTGCCCGGGCCGGGCGACCTGTCGCTGCCGCGCCCCGCGACCTTGCGCTTTCACGCGCCCTTGCCCGACGAGGCCGAAACGGTGCAGCTCGGCTGGGATGCGGGCTTCGGCACGCTGGTGCTGCGCCAGCAGGGGGTCGAGGCGCCCTATGACGGCTATCTCGAAGCCGGGGCGCTCTCCGATCCGATCCGGCTCTCGGGGGGCGATCAGGCGAGCGCCTGGGAGAGCTTCGTGAATTACATCCCCGTGGGCTTCGACCACATCCTGCCCAAGGGGCTCGACCATATCCTCTTCGTGCTGGGCCTGTTCTTCCTCGCGGCACGGCTGCGGCCGCTCCTGTGGCAGGTCTCGGCCTTTACCCTGGCGCATACGGTGACGCTGGCGCTCGCGGCCTTGGGCTATGTCTCGGTCCCCGCCGCCATCGTCGAGCCGTTGATCGCGGCCTCCATCGCCTTCGTCGCCATCGAGAACATCCTGTTTCCGCGCCTGGGCGTCTGGCGCCCGGTGATCGTCTTCGGCTTCGGCCTGCTGCACGGCCTCGGCTTTGCCAGCGTGCTGGGCGAGTTCGGCCTGCCGGCGGGCAGCTTCGTCCCGGCGCTGATCGGCTTCAACATCGGCGTGGAGCTGGGCCAGCTCACGGTGATCGCGCTGGCCTTCCTCGCGGTGGGCTGGGCCTGGCGCAAGCCGTGGTATCGCCGCGTGATCGCGGTTCCGGCCTCGGCGGCCATCGCGCTGGTCGGCATCTGGTGGGTGATCGAGCGCACGCTGCTCTGAGCACCGCCCCTGGCGCATGAAAAAGGGCGGCGACCGCATCCGGTCGCCGCCCTTCTCTTTGCCCGATCCCGGGTTCAGCGTTCGGGCATCAGCCCCTTGGGGCTGAAGCGCAGCACCGCCAGCAGGATGATCCCCATGGTCATCAGCCGCATCTGCGCCGCCGAATCCGTCAAGTGCCCGCGCAGCCAGCTGTCGGCATCCATGCCAGAGGTGATCAGCTCCATCGCCCAGAGGCCCAGAGGCTCGACCATCACCCACAGCCACCAGATCAGGAAACCGCCGAGCACGGCGCCGTAGTTGTTGCCCGACCCGCCGACGATCACCATTACCCAGACGAGGAAGGTGAAGCGCAGCGGCTGGTAGGAGCCGGGAGTGAGCTGACCGTCCAGCGTCGTCATCATCGCGCCGGCGATGCCGCAGACGGCGGAGCCGAGGATGAAGACCTGCAGGTGGCGCGCGGTGACGTTCTTGCCCATGGCAGAGGCCGCCACCTCGTTGTCGCGGATCGCGCGCATCATCCGGCCCCATGGCGAGGCCAGTGCCCGCTGGGCGAGGAACAGGATCACGATCAGCACCACGGCGAAGAGCCCCGAATAGAGGATCTTGACCCAGAGCGTCGAAGCGGTGACCGGGTCGAGCCCGTAGCCCGCTGCGGTGGCGATGAAGCCTTCGTCGCGCTGCAGGTCGACCTCGTAGGGCACGGGCCGGGGCAGGCCGACGACGTTCTTCACGCCGCGCGACAGCCAGTCCTCGTTCTTGAGCACCGCGATCACGATCTCGGCGATGCCCAGCGTCGCGATGGCGAGGTAGTCCGAGCGCAGGCCCAGCGCTGCCTTTCCGATGATCCATGCCGCCCCCGCGGCCAGCAGCCCGCCCACCGGCCACGCCACGATGATCGGCAGGCCGAGGCCGCCGAGATAGCCCGAGAGCGAGGGGTTGATCGCCTCGATTGCGTCGACCGCAGGATCGAGCGAGGCGCGGAACAAGAAGAAACCGCCGATGAGCAGCGCCAGCATGACCAGCGCGCGCATCCGCCCGCCGATCTTGCGCTTCCAGACCTGCACCGCACCGACGAGGATCGCCGCCCCGAGCGCCAGCGCGCCCAAGAGTCGCAGGCCACCGGCGTTCCAGCCCTCGGCCACTGGCGGCTGCGCTACCAGCACCGCGGCGAGGCCGCCCAGCGCCACGAAGCCCATGACGCCGACGTTGAACAGCCCGGCAAAGCCCCATTGCAGGTTCACGCCCAGCGACATGATCGCCGAAATGAGCCCCATGTTGAGGATCGTCAGCGCCAGGTTCCAGCCCTGGAACATGCCCGTGAGGACGATCAGCAGCGCCATCCCGGCATAGAGAAGAAAGCCACGCGCGGTCATACGGACTGTCCCTTGAAGAGGCCGGTGGGCTTGAACAGCAGCACGGTGATCAGGATCGCGAAGCTCACGGCGAATTTGTAGTCGGTGGAGAGAAGCTGCACGAGGCCCGAGGGCTCGAGGTTCTCGGGCATCAGATAGACCAGCACCTTCTTCCACGCATAGGTGATCAGCACTTCGGAAAAGGCGATGACGAAGCCGCCCGCAATGGCCCCCAGCGGGTTGCCGAGGCCACCGACGATGGCGGCGGCGAAGATCGGCAGCAGCAGCTGGAAGTAGGTGAAGGCCTTGAACGACTTGTCGAGGCCGTAGAGCACGCCCGCCGTGGTGGCGAGCGCCGCCACGATCAACCATGTCACCGCGACCACCCGCTCGGGGTTGATGCCCGACAGGAGCGCGAGATCCTCGTTGTCGGAAAAGGCGCGCATCGACTTGCCGGTGCGGGTCTTGTTGAGGAACCAGAACAGCAGCGCCACCGCGATCGCCGCCGTCACCAGCGTGATCAGCGTGGTGGTGCGGATGGCGAGGCCCTCGTCGAGGCCGGTCATTTCCTTGAACTCGCGCGCGTTGATGACGAAGCGCGCGCCATCGGCGAAGTTCACGTCGCCGACGCCGATGATGAAGCGCACCAGCCCGTTCATCACGAACATCACGCCGATCGAGACGATGACCAGCACCACGGGCGCGGCCTTCTGCTTGCGATAGAAGCGATAGATCGCGCGGTCGGTGCCAAGCAGCAGCAGCCCGGTGATGGCGATGCCGATGGGCAGGGCAATGAGCGCCGTCGGCAGGAAGCCGAAGCTGATGCCGATGGATTGCAGCCCCCAGGTGACGAGGATCGTGGCCATCGTGCCGAAGGCCATGGTGTCGCCATGGGCGAAGTTGGAAAAGCGCAGGATGCCGTAGATCAGCGTCACGCCGAGCGCGCCGAGCGCCAGCTGCGCGCCATAGGCGGCGCCGGGCACCAGCACGAAGTTCGACAGCGCGACGATCGCGTTGAGAAAGTCGGTCATGTCAGCCCCCCAGGAAGGTGCGGCGCACCTCGTCATCGGCCATCAGCTCGGCGCCGGTGCCGGTATAGGCGTTGGCGCCCTGCACGAGCACATAGCCCTTGTCGGCGATCTCCAGCGCCTGGCGCGCGTTCTGCTCGACCATCAGGATGGTGATGCCCGCGCGGGCGACCTCGATGATCCGGTCGAACAGCTCATCCATGACGATGGGGCTCACGCCCGCCGTCGGCTCGTCGAGCATCAGCACCGAAGGTTGCGTCATCAGCGCCCGGCCCACGGCGACCTGCTGGCGCTGGCCGCCGGACAGCTCGCCCGCGGCCTGACGGCGCTTGTCGCGCAGGATCGGGAAGAGGTCGTAGACCTGTTCGATCGTGGGGCGGATGTCGTCGCGGCGCAGGAAGGCGCCCATCTCGAGGTTCTCCTCGACCGTCATCGACGGGAAGATGTTCGAGGTCTGCGGCACGAAGGCCATGCCCTTGGCGACGCGGTCCTGCGGGCTCAGATGGGTGATGTCCTCGCCGCCGATGCGCACGGCGCCCTCGCGCAGGTTCAGCATGCCGAACACCGCCTTCATCGCGGTCGATTTGCCCGCGCCGTTGGGGCCGACGATCACCGCGATCTCGCCCTTGTCGACCGAAAGCGTGCAGCCATGCAGGATGTCCGCGCCGCGCCCGTAGCCGCCGGTCATCGCCTCGCCGATCAGATGCGGCTCAGCCATGGCGGGCCACCATTGCGTATGTCTTCAATTCTCTTCCCCTCATGCCGTCTCTGCGACGGTCTTGTTCTTGAGCCCAGTGCCGAGATAGGCCTCGATCACCGCCTCGTTTTGCATGATGCTGTCGGCCGAGCCTTGGGCGAGCACCTTGCCCTCGGCCATGACGATCACCGGGTCGCAAAGCCGGCCGATGAAATCCATGTCGTGCTCGATCACGCAGAAAGTGTAGCCGCGCTCCTTGTTGAGCCGGATGATCGCATCGCCGATGGTGTTCAAAAGCGTGCGGTTCACGCCGGCGCCCACCTCGTCGAGGAACACGATCTTGGCGTCGACCATCATCGTGCGGCCCAGCTCCAGAAGCTTCTTCTGCCCGCCCGAGAGGTTGCCCGCGCGCTCGTCGGCAAGATGCGAGATCGTCAGGAACTCAAGCACTTCGTCGGCCTTCTTCGCAAGCTCGCGCTCCTGCGCCGCGATCTTGCCGCGCCCGAACCAGGCGTTCCACAGCGTCTCGCCGTGCTGGCCCTCGGGCACCATCATCAGGTTCTCGCGCACGGTCATCGAGGAGAACTCATGCGCGATCTGGAAGGTGCGCAGCAGCCCCTTGTGGAACAGCTCGTGCGGCTGCAGGCCGGTGATGTCCTCGCCATCCATGGTGACGCGGCCCGAAGTCGGTGGAAGTCTTCCGGCTATGACGTTGAAAAGCGTCGTCTTTCCGGCGCCGTTGGGGCCGATGAGACCGGTGATCGAGCCGGTCTCGATGCGCAGGCTCGCCCCATCAACAGCATGAAAACCGCCAAAATGGCGGTGGAGGTTCTCGACGGTGATCATTTTGTCCCCGATCGGCCCGGTTTCCCTGTGATATCAGGGGTCTGGACCATGTTCTTGTTACGGGATGCGCCGCGCCCCGAAGGGCGCAGCGCGGTTGGGATCAGCGGAAGCCGACGGTCTCGATCGCGCCGTCCTTGATCTCGATCTCCTTGAAGGTGCCGGCGCTCTCGCCCGGCTCGATCAGCTCGACGGCGGTGGCGCCGACATAGTCGATCTCCTCGCCGGCCTCGATCAGCTCGAGAGCGCGGCCCAGCTCGCCCGGCAGGATCTGCTCGCCCGGCGCGTTGGCAATGTCCATGATCTCGCCCGCATAGTCGGAGGCCGAGGTCGAGCCCGCCTTCGCCATGGCGAGGATCATCAGCGCCGCGGCGTCGTAGCTTTCGCCGGTGTAGATGCCGGTCGGGTTGATGCCCGCCTCGGTCGCCATCTCCTGGAAGATCGCGGTGCCCTCGCTGTCCGAACCCGGCAGCTGGCCAAAGGAGCCGTCGAGGCCCGAGCCGAGATCATCGACGATCTGCTGGCCGATCATGCCGTCGGGCAGCACGAACATGTCGAAGGCGCCGCTGTCGAGCGAGGCCTGGATGATGCCCTTGCCGCCCTGGTCGGTGTAGCCCGCAACCACGAGCACTTCGCCGCCCGCGGAGGCGAGCGAGGCGACCTCGGCCGAGTAGTCGGCCTTGCCGTCCTCATGCGCGGCCGAGATGGTCACCGTGCCGCCATCGGCCTCGAAGGCCTTCTGGAAGCTGTCGGCAAGACCCTTGCCGTAGTCGTTGTTGGTGTAGGTGAGCGCGACCTCTTCGATGCCGCGATCCATGATCACCTGGGACATGATCTGGCCCTGGCGCGCGTCGGACGGCGCGGTGCGGAAGAACATGCCGTCATCCTCTGCCTCCGACAGCGCGGGCGAGGTGGCCGAGGGCGAGATCATCACCACGCCGTTGGCGCGCGCGACGTTCTGCAGGATGGCGCCGGTCACGCCCGAGCAATCCGCGCCCATGATGCCCGCGACGCCGTCATTGGTGACGAGACGCTCGGCCGCGGCGGTGGCGGCGGCGCTGTCGATGCAGGTGGAATCCGCGCGGACGGCTTCGATCTGCGCGCCGCCCATGAAGGCGCCGGTCTCGTTGACCTCGTCGATGGCCATCTCCGCGCCGCCCGCCATGTCGGGGGTGATCGATTCGAGCGGGCCGGTGAAGCCCAGGATGATGCCGATCTTGATCGTGTCCGAATGGCTCTCGGCCATGGCGGTGCTTGCCACGAGGGCGGTCGCGGCGGAAGCCAGCAGCAGTTTCTTCATGTTCGTCTCCCTGACGCCTGATTTTTATACCGGTACGCTAGACGCCGCCCATGCGAAAAGAAAGTGGTTGCGCAAGCTTGCCGTAACGCCAAGAACGCACCGTTTCGGCTTTGGGGTTTGAGGGCCGGTCCCGCGCGCGATCAGGCCGCAGGCGTCTTGCCGCTTTGGCTGCCGCGCTCGTGATAGGGGGTGGTCTGGTAATGGGCGCGGTAGCATTTGGAGAAATGCGAAGGGCTCGCAAAGCCGCAGGCCAGCGCGACGTTGATCACGCTCATGTCGGTCTGCATCAGCAGGTTGCGCGCACGGCTCAGGCGCAGCTCCATGTAGTAGCGCTTGGGGCTGCGGTCGAGATAGCGGCGAAACAGCCGTTCGAGCTGGCGCGTCGACATGCCGGCGCGCTCGGCGAGGATCGCGGGGCTGATCGGCTCCTCGATCGCCTGCTCCATCGCCTTGATCACCTGCGCCAGCCTCGGGTGGCGCACGCCCATCCGCATCGGTGTCGAGAGCCGCTGCGTGTCGCGGTCGGTGCGGATCGTCGAATAGATGAGCTGGTCGGCCACGGCATTGGCGAGATCCTCGCCGTGATCATCGGCGATGATCTTGAGCATCAGGTCGATCGAGGCGGTGCCGCCGGCGGTGGTGATGCGGTTGCCGTCGATGACGAAGACGGAACGGGTCAGCTCCACCTCCTCAAATTCCTCGGCAAAGCTGTCCTGGTTTTCCCAGTGGATCGTCGCCTTTTTGCCGTCGAGCAGCCCGGCCCGGGCGAGGGTGTAGCCCGCCGTGCACAGCCCGCCCGTCACCACGCCGCGCCGCGCCTCGCGCCTGAGCCAGTTCAGCACCCGCTTGCTGCTCGCCGCCTGCACATCGAGCCCGCCGCACAGCATCAGCGTGTCGTCGCGCGACAGCTCGTCGAGATCCATGTCGAGCTTGAACATGATGCCGTTCGAACAGGTCGCGGTGTCGCCGCCTTCACCTGCGAGGGTCCAGCTGTAGATCTCATGGCCCGCCATGCGGTTGGCGATGCGCAGCGCCTCGACCGCGCAGGAGACGCACAGCATGGTGAATTGCGGCAGCAGCACGAAGACGAAGCGCCGCGGGCGGGCGGTTTCGGCGCGGTGGGGGGCGGAAATTGTCTCTGTCATGGCGCGCTCGCTCGACCCGCTGCGAGATGCAGCGGCTGCTTCGACCGAAACAGGTTTGCCGCGCCGCTTCAAGAGCGTGCAGCGCGCCTCCGGGCCGCGCCGCGCATGCCGCTTTGCGGCATTAGGCGTTGGCCCCCGGGCCCATGCGCGCTATAGAGGCCGCCGATATTCCCGCAGCCTCCATTGGAGCGAAGACCATGACCGAGTGGACCAAGGCCGACTGGCGTGCCAAGCCCCGGGTGCAGATGCCCGAATATACCGACGCGGAGCGCCTCTCCAGCGTCGAGGCGCGGCTGGCCTCCTATCCGCCGCTGGTCTTCGCGGGCGAGGCGCGCCGCCTCAAGTCCAAGCTCGCCGCCGCCGGGCGCGGCGAGGCCTTCCTGCTGCAGGGCGGCGATTGCGCCGAGAGCTTCGCGGCCTTCAACGCCGACCACATCCGCGACACCTTCAAGGTGATGCTGCAGATGGCCGTCGTGCTGACCTTCGGCGCCAAGGTGCCGGTGGTGAAGGTCGGCCGCATGGCCGGGCAGTTCGCCAAGCCGCGCTCGACCCCGACCGAGACCACGAACGGCCAGGAGCTGCCGAGCTACCGCGGCGACATCATCAACGGCTTCGACTTCACCCCCGAGGCGCGGATTCCCGACCCCGAGCGGATGCTGCAGGCCTACACCCAGGCCGCCGGTACGCTGAACCTGCTGCGCGCCTTTTCCACCGGCGGCTACGCCGACGTGCACAAGGTCCATGCCTGGACGCTCGGCTTCATCGGCGCGCCCGAGGCCGAGAAATACCGCGACATGGCCAACCGCATCACCGATGCGCTCGACTTCATGGAAGCCGCCGGCATCCGCGACGAGGCGGCCCATGCGCTGCAGACGGTGGAGTTCTTCACCAGCCACGAAGCCCTGCTGCTGGAATACGAGGAGGCGCTGACCCGTCTCGACTCCACCTCCGGCAAATGGCTGGCGGGCTCGGGCCACATGATCTGGATCGGCGACCGCACCCGCCAGCCCGACGGCGCGCATGTCGAATTCGCGCGCGGCGTGCAGAACCCGATCGGCCTGAAATGCGGCCCCTCGATGACCACCGGCCACCTCAAGGCGCTGATGGCCAAGCTGAACCCGCTCAACGAGGAAGGACGCCTGACGCTGATCGCGCGCTTCGGCGCGGGCGCGGTGGGCGAACACCTGCCGCGGCTGATCCGGGCGGTGCAGGAAGAGGGCGCCAAGGTGACCTGGTCCTGCGATCCGATGCATGGCAACACCATCAAGTCCTCCTCGGGCTACAAGACCCGGCCCTTCGAGAGCGTGCTGCGCGAGGTGCGCGAGTTCTTCGACGTGCACAACGCCGAAGGCACGGTGCCGGGCGGCGTGCATTTCGAGATGACCGGCGCCGATGTCACCGAATGCACCGGCGGCGTGCGCGCGGTCACCGACGAGGATCTCTCGAGCCGCTACCACACCGCCTGCGACCCGCGGCTCAACGCCTCGCAATCGCTGGAGCTGGCCTTTCTCGTGGCCGAGGCGCTGTCCTCGCGCCGGGCGGGGATGCAGACCGCCAAGGCGGTCTGAGCGACCGATGACAGGGCCAGGGCGGCCGGACCGGTCGCCCTGCCACGCACCGCTCAGCCATGGACGAGGCGCAAGGCCGGGCGCTGTGCGGGCGGCGCGCCGATCCGCACGGGGCCCGCGAAATCGAAGCGGTGCGCCCCGGCGCAAAGGTCA